>NZ_JAUBRM010000115.1:0-15857 GCF_036701905.1 Microcoleus sp. MON2_D5 | reverse complement strand
GGGAGGTTTTTTTGCATAATTGTAATATTCCGCCTAGAATGTCACACTTGTCAATACCCTCTGACCTGAATCCTTACACTGTAGCGAACAATCGGAGTGGAAAGGAGTTGTTTTGTATCTGCCATTGTAACAATTAGCTATATATTTAAGACTCCTCTCGAACCATTTTAACATACTGTTTTAACACAGGTGGAATCGTGAGAAGAGTTTCATATTCGATGTAACTTATCAAGTTATTTGGTGATTTTTAGGATTTTTTAGGATTGTCAATTTAAAAAATATGTGTTACGATAGATGGAATAAATGCAACTGTTAAATTTTGGATAATTTTGTTTGTTAACCATAGGTACAAAAATGAGTAACCCACCAGTTTTTTTATGGGAAGAGATTCGAGAAAAGTTTGAAAACAAGGAAACCAGTCTTTTGCTGGGCAAAGGTTTTAGTTGTGCAAGGGGGAATGATTTCAAAGATTCATCCCTGTATCAAGAGGCCTCATTACAAAATAATGGTGGCACTTCCTTGTCAGCAGAAGATATAAAAATTTTTAATGCTCTAGGCACTGAAAACTTTGAAAAGGTACTAGCAACTCTTTCGAGAACCAAAGAAGTAGTTAATGAGATTTTAGGGGCGCAGGCGCATCCACCGATTCTCCAGACAATAGACAAACGTTATCAGAATATCCAAAGCTCTCTAATTCAAGCCGTAAAGCGAGTCCATATTCCTTGGGGAGAAATCAAACCAGAGGTATTAACGGTATTAACCACTGTCAAAGAAGAAATATTGAAGTATCAAAATCTGTTTTATACAAGTTATGATTTGCTGATTTACTGGAGCCTTCTGTCAGATGGAGGGACTAAAGGGTTTCAAGACTACTTTAAGGTTAATAAATTCGATCCCAAGTCCGCCATAGAGAATCACTGGTTAAGGGTTTTTTATATTCATGGGGGCTTACACCTATATTCTAAAGGAGAAGAAATCCTAAAAATTATTAATCCCAATAAAAAAGAAAAACCCCCTAAAAAAGAAAAAGGAGAACACATCTTAAAACAATGTGAAGACCTCTGGAAAAAGCCAGATATCCGACCCTTGTGCATGGCGGAAGGTACATCGACAGACAAACTCAAATTCATTAACAACTCCGAGTATCTGTCGTTTGCTTATGGCAGGCTCAAACAAAACACTGATAAACTTGTTGTACTTGGCAACCCGTTGAACCTTGATAAAAATCTGCTGGATAAAAATCCTGATTTTAACCAGCACATTTTAGATGCAATTGTTGAACCAAGCCCTAAGACAGTAGCTATTTCCATAACCGTAGATGATGGAGATGTAGCTCAGCAAATGGAGTATTGGGAAGGCGTAATGAAGCCAGACGACATACAGTTTTTTGACGAAAAATCTCATCCTTTATGCTCTCCTGATATCACAGGAGAAAAGCAGGCTGATAGAGCTTAATCGTTCCTGCTGCTTTCGGTGTTTGTTGACATTTAAACAGAATTTAGCAATATCTGGCTCAATCTTAACGTGCCAGATATTGCCAGCATAATATTTTTTCCAATCTGTGATAGGTGCAGCCAATTTCAGTGGTAACTTGCCAACACAATCAGAACTTACCACTACAGACGGACGAATTTTTTTGATTTCTGCTTCCACTGTTGGGTCAAAATTAGCCAACCAAATATCACCCCATTTAGGAGAAGGAGAGTTAGTAGTCAATTAAATCTCCTGCTTCTAATTCTGGCCATTCTCTATCTTCCTGGTAATGTTGCAACATTACCTCAGCTTGTTTTGCTAGAGGCTATCGCACTTGAGGACATCAATTTATTCTCAAATATTGTTAAGAGTTCCGAAACTAAATTAATATGTAGCCTTTACCCATTTTACTACAATTTTCTCCTTTCATTCCAGCTACTCGATGAACAGCAATAGCAGCAGCTACCCCGCCCTCTCAACTCCAAATAGCCTATAATCAAAGCATCCTGCCAAAATCGCTTTCAACATATTTCCTGTAAACATAATCACAACAGTCAAAATCAACAACAAGCAATTATGAGCGGTACTGTTACATCCCCCAACAACCTCAACCAGCAGCGGCCACTCTCCACGGCATCCGCTGACACTTCCAGTTCCCTGCTGGGCGACTTCATCCAAGAAACACTCGCCTTAACCAAGCGCTTGTTTATTCAATTGCAGCGCCGCCCCTCGACGCTAGTTGCAGGAATTATTCAGCCGCTGATGTGGTTGGTTTTGTTCGGAGCTCTGTTTGAAAATGCTCCCGCAGGCTTGTTCGGCGAAAGCCAGAATTACGGGCAATTTCTCGGCGCTGGCGTTATCGTTTTTACTGCCTTTGCCGGGGCGCTGAATGCTGGTTTGCCGATTATGTTCGATCGCGAGTTCGGATTTCTCAACCGCTTGTTAGTCGCGCCGTTGGCTTCCCGATTTTCGATCGTCCTAGCTTCGGCTATTTTTATCGTCACCCTCAGCTTTATCCAAACCGGCACAATCGTTACAGCGGGGGCGTTTTTGGGCGCGGGATTCCCCGGTATTGCCGGACTGGGGGCGATCGCCCTAATTGTCCTGCTGTTAGTTTTGGGCGTCACCGGCTTGAGTCTGGGTTTAGCTTTCGCTCTTCCGGGCCACGTAGAATTAATTGCGGTAATTTTTGTTACTAACTTGCCGCTGTTATTTGCCAGCACAGCCCTCGCGCCGCTGTCATTTATGCCAGAGTGGCTGCAAGTTGTGGTGACTCTCAATCCTCTGAGTTACGCGATCGAACCCATCCGCTATTTGTACCTGCACAGCGATTGGTCGCTAGCAAGTGTGGTGATGCAAGCTCCTTGGGGTAATGTTACCTTTGGAGGAGCGCTTTTAGTGCTGCTAGCCTTTGATTTGGTGGCGCTGCTGAGCATTCAACCGCTGCTGAGACGCAGGTTTGCTTAGGGCGATCGCCGGAAATCTGCGGGCGCTCGTTTAGCCTGCACCGTCAATTGTAGGGACACTCCAAGAGCCCATTGGTGTCAACTTAACGTCAAACCCAGTCACACAATGGTGTTGGACTATTAAGCCTAGATCCGCCCTAGCCCCCCTTAAGAAGGGGGGAACCGGAAATGGATCAAAGTCCCCCTTCTTAAGGGGGATTTAGGGGGATCTGGACTCAGGTAAAAACGACATTTATCAAGGCTTTCAGGCTTAAGTTGACACCAATGGGCATTGCCGTCTCCTTACCCCCAGCGAAGTAATATAATATTTAGTCGCAAGTCAGAATATTGTTTAGATAGAATTGTTTTTTTGAAGGTTCAACTAATAAATTATGAACACCAAAACTTCCAAATCGGGCAAATTGATGATTGGGATTGCTGCAAGCGCGATCGCATCCTGTGCTCTGTTCTCCCCTCAAGCAAGCTTCGCTCAAGCCAGCGGTTTAAATAATGCCCAACCGCTGCAAGACTTTCAAACTCAAGACAATACCGACCCATTTTCCGGCCGCAGCAGCGGCAGCGGAATATTTGATTTAATTCACAGATCCAATTTGGGAGGCGGTCGCAGCATGGAAGAATTTAATACCGAACAGCGCCAAAATTTGAATGATGCGGCCGCAGAATTTCGCAACAAACAACGCCTACTACTGGAAAAGCAAGCTGTACCTTCAGAAGGGGCGATCGCACCAGCAGAAATTACCGCCCCCGTCCCTTAAATTTACAACTCCTGTTTGCTCATTTCTCAGTCCGCGTGAGCGAAGCCAGCGCTTAGGCGGACTTCGTTTGTCTAGCAGCGATTTCAAGATCTGAATCTTATCTAAAAACCATCGCCCTTAATCCCGTTCCAACCACGCCCGCATTTTACCCGGATTAAGCAAACCGTAAGGATCGACCAACTCTTTAAACTGCAACTGTTCCACATTAATACTTTTCATCCCTCCATCTTCCAATATATAAGTGTGAGGATTAGCAATCAGCGCGCCTTGCTCTTCGTGATAGCGAATAATTTCATTGAGCCGTGATTCCGTAGTGTAACGAACTATTTGCAAAGCTGCGGCGATCGCCTTGCCATTCATCCGCAAAAACTCCAAGTGCATCATCACCTCATCCCCATAATAATTATACAGTTCCTCAATCAATTTCAAACCTTTATCTGCGGGAAAAAGCGTCTGCAAATAAGTCAGAGAGGGGTCAGCGCTGCGAGCGTGCAGAGTTGTATGATTCCAAGTAAATTCAGCAATTGCAGCACCTTTGCTCGCTGCTGGCGCGTTTTTTTGATAGCAAATTGTGCCGCCATATTCGCGCACTAAATCTTGCAGCGGTTCCAGACAAGATTCAGCTACCATTAACAAAGCGCAGTGCTTACCTTCAGGAATGTCCTCGCGGAAAGCAGCAAAATAAGCAGGAATCGGCCAAGCACAAACACAAATTAGTTTTTTGATAATCCCGTCAGCATCGCCCAAAGCTTGACCGAAGTTTGCCGCTGTCATAAAATCGTCAAAAGCGACAATGATTTCCGCCCAAGGATAAGCAGGGGCGAGGGGAATTTCTAACTCAGTAATAATCCCATTTGTGCCGTAAGCGTGATTGACTTTTTGCACTTCATCGCCGCGCAATTCGATGACGCGGGGATCGTCTTCCATTGTAACGACTCGAACGGCATGAAGATTTCCCCGATCGCGCAATTGGCCGTAAGTTATCGAACCAATTCCCCCGCTACCGCCGCCGATAAATCCCCCAATCGTTGCGGTGCGATAGGTTGAGGGAACCATCCGCAATTCCCAACCCGTTTCTCGCGCTTGTTTGTCGAAAACCGACATTTTCACCCCCGGTTCTACGCAAGCTAAACCCGGTTTAATCCAGCGGATACCGTGCATTTTGCTGGTATCTAAAATGACGCCGCCGTTAAGGGGAATGCACTGCCCGTAATTGCCCGTTCCTGCACCTCTAACAGTTAGCGGAATTTTGGATTTGACGCAGGCTGCTGCAATCCGCAAAACTTCGGCTTCGTTGGCGGGACGCACTACTAAATCTCCTGTTTTATCACTTAAGAGAGGTTGCAAAACGGGACTGAAGTGATAATAGTCTTGAGATAGCTTGACAACTTGCGCGCGATCGCTAATTATTTCGATTCCCGAGAGTTCCGAAGAAAAAGCATCCCAGTCAATACTTTGAATCGCAGTTGCAGTCATTTTGTTTCCTCAATGCTGGCAGTATTATATATTTTCTCAAGCAGAACTTAGTAACATAAAATACTAACTGCAATCTTTCTTTAAGCAGTAAGGTGCTTATTCGCGCACCCTACATATAGAAGTTCCGCCTCCAGGACTGCTTTTCTCAATTAACAAATCCCCCAAACACCGCCATACCGTAGTACTTCCAAGGAACTGCAACAGTGTCAAATCTAGCTTTTACCAGCATTTCCAACTGTGCCGAAAGTGTAGCTAGGCGATCGGGATTAGAATACCCGTAAGAGACACTCGTTCCCACATTTGCGCGAATTTGTGCTAAGGTTTCCCCCTGAGTCCGCGCCCAATCTTCTCGCGCCGCTTGATAAATATCTTTCATTGCTGCTGATTCTGCTAAAAGAGGATCGGCATTCCAAAAACAGCCACCAGCATTTAAACTTTCGCGAATGCGTTCAAACAATTTCAACTTCATCTCATCCTCAAGATGATGAATTGCCAGAGATGAAATGCAAGCATTGAATTTATCAGGCTTGGGCGATAAATTTGGATTGTTCGCCCATTCTCCAAAATCCATTTCTAGGCCAGTCCACCGGGCTGCGTATCCTGCCGACTCTATTTTGGCGCGGGCAAAATCAAGCATTCGCGGCGAGTAATCGACAGCAACTATTTCCGCTGATGGGTAGCGTTGGAGAACTTTTAAAGTGAGTTCCCCCGTACCGCAGCCTAGTTCTAAAATGCGATGGTTTGTGTTAGCAATGCAGCCTGCTCATACATCCAGCATTTCGTCATATTTAGGTAAAAGTCGCCGAATGCCCGTATCAAAATCAGCAGTATTGACGAAAACTTCTCCCGGAAAAATTTCGTTGTTAGTAGGTGAGACAGTAGAGTCAGAATTCACGATCGCCAACCATAGACTACAATTGTTATCCTAACCGAAATAGAACAAAAAATGCGTGAACTAGGGACACGGCAGTGCCGTGTCCTTACACGATCATCTGTACTTCACTCAACAGAAAACCACTATCAAGTTATGGGTATTCTTACGGATAAGCGAAACACTCGCGGTAAACAATAATTAACCATCCCTTGCACTCAGAGAGTCTTGCTTTACCCCTGACGCCAGCAAAACACTCTGAACAAGCAGTGTTATGTTAGTAGTGCATAAATTCCAATCAAGATTAAACCTCATGCTTGAGGATACCCTGCGCCAGTTGATTTCTAGAATTCTGGCTGCCATCAGCCAATTAATTTACAAGCGAATTCTGCTTGCGGTGACAATTTTATTTTGTGTAGGTGTAGGAGTAGCGATGGCAAATATGTCTCGTCTTTCCTCAACCCTAATTGAATCGCAAGCCCTCCAAAATGCCACCCTCTATGCCCAAGCTGTTAAAGAAGCCCGCACCCTTTATAGTACGGATGTTGTCAATCCTCTCAACACTGCTAAAGCGATTAACTTTACCCACGACTACAACCCGACAAAAGTAGCAATTCCCGTACCGGCCACCTTCTTAATAGAACTGGGCAACCAGATCACCAACAAAAATCCCGAAGTATTACTTCGTGTCTACAGCGAGTACCCGTTTCCCTGGCGGCGAAAAGAAGGGGGCGTCCGAGACAATTTTGAACAGCAAGCTATTACCTATTTGACCAAAAATCCGAAAGAAAAATTTTTCAGAAGTGAAAATTTTCGCGGGAAGCCAGCTTTTCGATATGCCGAGGCCGATATTCTAACTCCTAGCTGCGTTAACTGTCACAATAGTCACCGTGACAGTCCTAAAAATGATTGGAAAGTGGGAGATGTACGGGGGATATTAGAAATTATTCAACCTCTCGATACCATCACTAAAACTACTCAAGGTGAACTTAAAAACCTGTTTTTACTGTTAGCAGGACTTTCAATTTTAGGCATCACAGGATTGACTTTATCGATCAGCAGGTTGCGCCAAAATGCTAAACAATTAGAACAGCGGGTCAGGGAACGCACGGCACAATTGCAAGAAACTAATGTAGAATTGCTGAAAGAACAGGAAAAGAGCGATCGCCTGCTGCTCAATATTTTACCCGAATCCATTGCTGCCAAGCTCAAAGACGGTCAAAGCACTATTGCTGACGGCTTCGCAGAAGTCACGATTTTGTTTGCGGATATCGTAGGCTTTACGGTGCTTTCATCACAAATATCTCCCGAAAAATTGCTCAAGTTTCTCAACGAAATTTTTTCAGCCTTCGATGGTTTAACGGAAAAGTACGGCTTGGAAAAAATCAAAACAATTGGAGATGCTTACATGGTAGTTGGAGGCTTGCCGAATCCCAGCACCAACCACGCCGAAAGCATTGCGGAAATGGCTTTAGATATGCAGGAGGAATTAGCAAAATTTAATGCCAAACATCATACAGGAATTAACATTCGCATCGGCATCAATACCGGGCCTGCAATTGCGGGGGTTATTGGCACTAAAAAATTTATTTACGACCTCTGGGGCGATGCCGTCAATACAGCAGCCCGCATGGAATCCCACGGGATTGCCGGCGCGATTCAAGTCACACAATCAACTTACGATATCTTGCAAAATAAGTATCTGTTTGAAGACAGAGGAATTATCCACATCAAAGGTAAGGGCGATATGAATACTTATCTGCTTGCCGGCAGGCTAGTCAGCGCAGTTTCGGTTTAATTTGTTTATTATATTATTAAGGGGTATGCTACTTAGTCCGAAGTCATCAGTCATTCGTTGTTAGTCGTCAGCCCAGAACTAACAGTTAATAGCTGCTGGCTGTTGACTGCTGAAAATTACAGGAATTACACAGGGGATGTGAGAAACCCGGTTTCTGCGCGGTTGGTTCGTTGACACACCCCAAATTGATTACCAGAAACCCGGTTTTTTTCCTATGTCCTACATTAGCCATTGGCAAAATAGTAAATTTTATGCGATCGCGGATTTTATCATTCTTAAAATTTTTCCAATCTCGCTTGTCTAGGCAAATAGCTTTGTGGGTATTTGCTAGCATTCTTGTCATAGAGGGAATTATTTTAGTTCCCTCTTATTTTCGGCGAGAAAATGAACTTTTAAGTCAACTGGAACAGGTATCTCGCGCGACTGTTGATTCCCTAGAGTTTTTGCTTCAACAAGATATTTCCGATCGCACTTTCTTGCAAGAAGAAGTAAAAAATATTATTAAGGATTCTCAAGTAGTGTTAGGACTATCTATTTACCAACCTAACGGTCAGCTAATATATACACTTGGCGAACCCCCAGAAATCAGTTTAAAGCAACTAAAAAGAGCTCGTATAGTTCACAGTCACAATTTCGATGGCAAGCGCTACGATATTGCTTGGACGGAGCGACATTTTGGAGGCGATTACATCTTAATTGTTCGCCACGATGCTTCCACCGTTCAACCGGAACTCTACGCATTTATCGGGCGGATTGCCGTTCTAGTCATCATTATATCAGCCTTTGTCACTTCTGTTACTATGTTTTTTTTAGGGGTGACAGTAATTTCACCTCTCTTGAGATTGCGCGATGACTTGATCGCTGCTGGAGACGCTTTGAGCAAAGATCGAGAACAACCTGATTTCTACTCTCTGTCTGTCAAGCGGGATGACGAGTTAGGAGAACTCATGGTCGCATTCAATCAAATGTTTCACCGAGTATACAAGGAAATCGCACAGCGTAAACAAGCTGAGGAAGTATTGCGCGCTGAACAAGAAAAGTCGGAACGTTTATTACTAAATATATTACCGGTAATGATTGCCGATCGCCTAAAACAAGGTCAGATAAATATTGCGGACGGATTTGCCGAGGTTACGGTTTTGTTTGCTGATATTGTGGGCTTTACCGAAATATCGTCGCGCACGTCTCCTGAAGAATTAGTAGAATTACTTAACAAAATATTTTCATCTTTCGATCGCTTAAGCGAACAATACGGCTTAGAAAAAATTAAGACGATAGGCGACAATTATATGGTAGCAGGCGGTTTGCCACTTCCCTGTACAAATCACGCCGAATCTATTGCCGAAATGGCGCTGGAAATGCAGGAAGAAATTATGAAATTCCGCGACGAATGCGGTAAACCTCTCAATATCCGCATTGGCATTAATACTGGGCCTGTGGTAGCAGGGGTCATCGGCACTAAAAAGTTTATTTACGATTTGTGGGGAGATGCTGTGAATACAGCAAGCCGCATGGAATCTCAGGGGCTTCCGGGTAAAATTCAAGTTAGCAGCTCAACTTATGAGTTGCTTTGCGATAAGTATTTGTTGGAAAAGCGCGGTAAAATTAATGTTAAAGGCAAAGGAGCAATGACGACTTATTTGCTGAAAGGCCGAAAATTGTAACTGACAATTTTAAGCATGGCCGGGGAATACGCGATCTGGCGGCAGACGTTGCAGGGCAGCCGCCTTCAACTCCAAACTAGATTTTTTTTGAACGAACCGCGAAGACGCTAAGGACACGAAGGAAGAGAAGAAGAAAGAAGAAAAAATAAAAAGTTCATAAGTGAGGGAAAATTGCTATATTAAAAGGCGACTTAATATTAGTTTGATTGGTAAAAATGACTGCGGATCAGGAACATAATTATTCAAGTTCACCGATTTGGCAGCCCTTCACGCAAATGAAAACGGCTGCCCCGCCGCTGAAGGTAATTCGCGGCAAAGGATCGGTGCTGGAATTAGCAGACGGGCGGCAAATTCTAGACTGCATTTCTAGTTGGTGGGTGACTGTTCACGGGCACAGCCATCCGGTTCTCGCTGAGGCTCTTTACGAACAAGCCCAAAAATTAGAACACGTAATATTTGCCGGATTTACTCACGAACCTGCCCAGAAACTGGCGAGTAAGTTGCTAACTCATACGCCTGCTTCTTTAACGCGGATTTTCTTTTCTGATAACGGATCGACTGCTGTTGAAGTGGCTCTGAAAATGGCATTTCAATATTGGCGCAATCTCGGAGAAACTAACCGCACTAGCTTTATTAGTTTTGAGGGAGGTTATCACGGCGATACTGTGGGCGCGATGTCTGCTGGCAGAAGTTCGCTGTGGTGGGAATCTTTTGCACCTTTAATGTTTGCTGGGGATGTTGTTCCTTTTCCCGCGACTTTTGACGGCGATGAGGAGGTGGAAAGCAAGGAGGCGGCGAGTTTAGAGAAATTGGAGTTTTTGTTAAAGCAGGGCGGCTATGCGGGAATTTTTATCGAACCTTTGGTGCAAGGTGCCGGGGGAATGCGAATGTGCCGCCCTGAGTTTTTGCAGGCGATCGCACAACTTGCTCGCCAGTTTAATGTATTGTTGATTTACGATGAAGTAATGACGGGTTTTGGCCGCACGGGCGAACTGTTTGCCTCGCTTAAATCGGGAACTTCACCGGATATCCTGTGTTTGTCTAAAGGATTGTCTGGCGGCTGTTTGCCAATTGCTGTCACAATGGCATCGGAGGATATTTATCAAGCTTTCTGGCGAGATGAACCGGACAAAGCTTTTTTTCACAGTCATTCTTACACCGGAAATCCCTTAGCTTGTGCGGTGAGTGTAGCATCCTTGGAGCTTTTGGAGCAAAACCCAAATGTGTATCAAGGGATGGAAAAATTGCACCGCCAATACCTGAATCAATGGCTGAGAAATCATCCTAAACTCGAACGGATTCGGACTTGCGGCACCATCGCAGCAATGGATGTGAAAACCGAAAGCGTTTCCGGTTATTTTAATGACATTGCTCCTGTATTGAAAGCCAAATTTCTCGAAGCGGGGTTTTTGCTCCGCCCCTTGGGAAACACGCTTTACTTGATGCCTCCCTACTGCATTTCTCCTGATGAACTCGAATCGATTTATCGGGTAATTCGTCAGGTTTTGGATACTCTGTAACCCCTTTAATTTTAGTAATGAATTTACCCAATTGGAACGATTTGGCTGACGACGCGCTGGCGGGCAAATGTATCTCTCGCGAGCAATCTTTAGCCGTATTGCGCGCACCGGATGAGGTTTTGCTGGAACAACTAAACGCAGCTTATCGGGTGCGCCGCCACTACTGGGGAAACCGAGTCAGGCTGCACTATTTGTTAAATGCTCAAAGCGGCCTTTGTCCTGAAGATTGCCATTATTGTTCTCAGTCAAAAATTTCGACTGCGGAAATTGAGAAATATCCGCTTTTAGCTAAGGAGAAAATTCTGGATGCCGCCCAACGCGCCGCCGATTTAAAAGCTGGTACGTTTTGTTTGGTGATTTCGGGCCGTCAACCCAGCGCATCTACTTTCGATCGCGTTTTAGATGCTGTCGAGACTGTGAAGGCAAATCATAACCTGAAAATTTGTGCTTGTTTGGGATTGTTGAGCGAGGAACAAACTCACCGTTTGGCTAAAGCTGGAGTCGATCGCGTAAATCACAATCTCAATACTTCCGAATCATATCACTCGGACATTTGCACGACTCACACTTTTGGCGATCGGGTGGAAACTGTCGAACACGTAAAAGCAGCGGGAATCACAACTTGTTCCGGCGGAATTTTGGGGATGGGTGAATCGGATGATGATGCGATCGATTTAGCGCTTTCGCTTCGCAAATTGGGCGTTACTAGCGTGCCGGTCAACTTTTTCATTCCGATTCCCGGAACGCCATTTGCAGATGTGAACAGGTTAAATCCCCGCCAATGTTTGCGAATTCTCTGTTTGTTCCGATTTTTGCTTCCCAGTCAAGAAATTCGGATTGCTGGGGGACGGGAGGTGCATTTGCGATCGCTGCAACCTCTCGGACTTTACCCCGCTAATTCTATCTTTGTTGGCGATTATCTGACAACTCCCGGACAAGCTGCCCATCAAGATTGGGACATGATTCGAGATGCGGGATTTGCGATCGAATCCCCCGAAGGTTCTCTTTTAGAAGTTGATTCAGCAGTTACCAAATCCGAACAAAAAACCCTGGTTGTTTAACTCTTATACCAGGTCAACCGGATGAAATAGAGTAGGACACGGCAGTGCCGTGTGCCTACCCAATATCTCTACTTCACGCTTACTCATGGGCAAGAGAAACCGGGTTTCTGACGTAGCAAATGCGTAAGCCTTAAGTTCTTAGATTGTAGTCAGAAACCCTTATTCTAAGGTTGACATTATTCAATCTAAAATCTAAAATCTAAAATCTAAAATCTAAAATCCTACAAGAGGGGGAAATTGTGGACAAACGCGAAGAAATTACGATCGCAGAATACCAGCTAACTGCCGAATCTTTCCGAGAAGGAACTTGGCATCACGACGTATCCCAAAATCGCGATGCACTGACCGCTGCTATGCCCCGCAATCCCGGTAAAATTCTCGATATAGGATGCGGCCCGGGACGAGATTTAGTAGCGTTCAAGAGCCAAGGACACACAGTTGTAGGCTTAGATGCAACTCCGGCATTTGTAGAAATAGCTAAGAAGTTATCGGGATGTGAAGTTTGGCAGCAATCTTTTCTGAACCTAGACTTGCCACAAGCAGAATTTGACGGTATTTTTGCCAATGCTTCCCTGATTCACGTTCCCAGGGACGAGATGGTGAAAGTGCTGCAAGATTTGCACAAAGCCTTAGTTGTTAACGGTGCAATTGTCATGTCAATGTGCCGGGGAAATTGGGAGGGATACGACGAGCGGCCGACGGGAAAACGCTATACTGCCGGATGGGAATATCATACTTTAGCGCCTTGTTTAGAACAAGCGGGATTTGCAATTGTCAATCACTACTATCGCCCCCCCGGCTTACCCCGCGAAGCTCAATCTTGGGTAGTAATGGTGGGCAAAAAAATCTAACGTAAATTGGAAAATGGGAATAGGTAATTGCGAATCATTCCCCTCTCTTCCTCTGCGCCCTCTGCGCCCTCTGCGGTTAAAAAAAACTAATTCAAAAATTTACAGAGGATTGTTGTATACTGTTCCACAGTCAAAACAACCAATTTATGCACAACTTAAAACACAATTAATATGACAGAGAAATCCCACATTTTTTTAGCGGGTGCTAGCCGAGGCGTAGGCCTAGAAATCGCGAAGTTGTTGGTAGAACAAAAGATGCAAGTAACAGCACTTTTGCGATCGTCCCCAACCAGCACAGAATTAGAAGCAATGGGGCTCAAAGTCGTCACGGGCGATGCTTTGGATGCTGCCGCTATGGAAGCGGCGATGTCTGGCCGTGAGCCAATTCATGCCGTAATCAGCACAATTGGCAGCTTGCCAAAAGATCGAGAAATATCCGATTATTTGGGCAACAAAAACTTGATTGATGCGGCTGTCAAAGCAGGCGTGCAAAAATTTATTTTAGTCTCATCCATCGGCAGCGGTAATAGTGCCGGCGCTTTGCCGCCCCAAGCTTTAGAAACTTTGGGCCCGGTCTTAATTGAGAAAGAAAAAGCCGAAAATCATTTGATAGAAAGCGGGATGATTTATACAGTGATTCGTCCGGGGGGACTCAAATCGGAACCTGCCACAGGCAACGGTATTTTAACAGAAGATTGTCGAGTTGCTGGAAGTATTCACCGGGCGGATGTAGCGCAGCTAGTTTGTCAGTGTTTAGTTTCTGATGCTGCTAACAATAAAGTTTTGTCGGCGGTAGACAGGCAAATGCTTTACGGCAATCCAGAATTTGAGGTATTAAATCTTTAGGGGCGGGTTTAGCGCAAAATAAGCTGTTTCGCATCTAAATTGTATTTTTTGGGCGGGCTAGGAGCAACGCCCCACAATAAAATTGAACTTTTGTGGAACAGGCATCTTGCCTGTTCCTAAAAATGCTGCAAGATTTTACACTCAAGAATCAAAGGGCTTAATCCACGATCGCCCGATCGCCCAATCCAAAACCAAACCCGCGATCGCAAACAACACCACACTCTCGACACCGCGAACCGCAAACGGCAATAACTCCTGTAGGGCGGGCATCTTCCCGGGTTCAAAAAACAATCCAGCATCCAACTGTCCAAAAGCCCGCACCAACCCAAAAGCCAACACCGCACCAGATTTAAGCTGCGGGTTAACATCTCGGCGAATCGCATAGCGGTAAGTCACGCCGAACAAAAAACCGCCCAAAAGTGCGATCGCCCCTCTGAAGGCAAAATTTAGGTCAATTTCCCTTACCTGCAAACTCGCCAGAGAATCCAACCTATCCGCTAGAATTAAGCTATTACCAAGGGCGATCGCCCCAAAACCCAGCAAACAAGACAAAGCAGCAACACTCCCTGCCTTCAAAGATTCTACCCGTTCAGCGGCACTAAAATTTGACGAGTCCTTCACGGCGCCCTCATTTCAAAAATGGCTCAAATTGACTTATCATAAGGTTTGGAGTCACTTTGTACAGTTTGTTCAATAAATAGCTATGGATATTTTGTCACTCGGTTGGGTTTCGGTGCTAGTTCTGTTCTCCTTCTCAATTTCAATGGTCATTTGGGGACGCAACGGTTTCTAGATTCCAGAATAGCTTGCGGGGCAGGCTTTTTAACTGCCCCGCATTTTTTTAAATCCTATTTAACACACTCAAAATAACAGGAGTTGGAAACATGACAGCAAAAAAAATCTTAATGCTAGTCGGCGACTTTGTAGAAGACTACGAAGTAATGGTGCCTTTCCAAGCACTGCAAATGGTAGGTCACACCGTCCACGCCGTCTGCCCGGACAAAGCTGCCGGCCAAACAATTCGCACCGCAATTCACGACTTTGAAGGCGATCAAACCTACAGCGAAAAACCCGGTCACAACTTCACTTTAAACGCCACTTTTGACGAAATCAACCCGGCAGACTACGACGCTTTGATTATCCCCGGAGGACGCGCCCCAGAATACATCCGCCTCAACGAACAAGTGCTGCAAATTACCCGCTACTTTGCCAACAGCAAAAAGCCGATCGCATCTATTTGTCACGGCTTACAGGTTCTAACGGCAGCAGGCGTACTCGAAGGCAAACGCTGCACCGCATACCCCGCTTGCAGCCCCGACGTACTCCGGGCCGGCGGCAAATATACAGAAGTTCCCGTTACCGAAGCCGTAGTCGATGGCAATTTAGTCACCGCCCCCGCGTGGCCAGCACATCCTAACTGGCTGGCTGAATTCCTGAAAGTTTTGGGAACGAAGATCGAACATTCAGAGAAAGTCGAAGTATGACTATTTTCACAGTCAAAGTTAAACCTAATTCCAAACAGCAAAGTATCGAAGAACAACCAGACGGCAGCCTCACAATACATCTCAAATCGCCCCCTGTTGATGGTAAAGCCAATCAAGAATTAATCATGCTGTTGGCGAAAAAGTTTAAAGTGCCGAAATCTGCGATCGGCATTAAATCCGGTTTTTCCTCCCGAAATAAACTTGTGGAAATACCAATCGAACCTTTAACTTTGAAATAAAAGTAATAACACATCTATCTAAAGAGGGATTCAGACTCAACTTTAAAATCCTATATTAGTAGTTGTAGAGTTAGAATATAAAATTATGAGCATTGAAAATAGAGTCGAAGCAACAGCGAAGAATATTGAAGGCAAAATCCAAGAAGCTGCTAGCGAAGTTACAGGCAATCAGAAAGATAAATTAGAAGGTCAAGCCAAGCAGGATGAAGCATCAGCAATTCACCTGAAAGAAGACCTCAAAGATAAAGCAAAAGAGATTGTAGACAAAGCTTAGTAGGGTGCATCTCAGTTTTGCACATATATCAAGTGGAAAGTTGACCATTGAGATAAGCACAGCGCAGAGAAAGGATAGA
>NZ_JAUBRM010000114.1:0-16163 GCF_036701905.1 Microcoleus sp. MON2_D5 | reverse complement strand
CTTTTCTTGTTTTCTTGACCCTACATTAGATTCTTCTGAGTCCTTGTGTCAAGCCTAATTGAGATGCTCTTACCCTGATCGCTGGTATTGTCCAACCATTCGATGATATCGACAAATTCGCCGCGAATCTTGTCAAAGAGTCCCATAGATTTATTTTGGGTTGTTGTTCGATTTTAGCTTCAATAGGAGCGATCGATGTTCCCGATCGCCCTTGTAAAGTTTTTACGTGCGATCGCTGGGGATGGGGGCGATCGCCTGCTGCAAGGAAATAGAGCAGCCGAGTGCGATCGCCCTTAATTTCCTCAGTCAACAAATCCTATAGTATTTAGTTCTAACTTATTATAATAAGTTATCTCACAATTGCTTTAATTCGGGTCGATCGCAATTTGACACTGCGTTGGTGGCAGTCATTAAGAAGGCAGAGATGATAGGAGGACATGGCAATGGCGTTTTCCTACCCCAAAATAATCAATCTTCCTCGATGAAAGATGTAACCATTCCCCGATTAATTGTGGCAACGGAGGAGACGGCAATGCCCTTTCCTTACCGCAAAATCATCAATTTTCCGATTAATTGTGGCAACGGAGGAGACGGAAATGGCGTTTTCCTACCGCAAAATCCTCAATTTTTATGCACGAGATATGTAACTATCGCCCAATTATTTGTAGGGAAACGGCACTGCCGTCTCCTCTTCTTTCTATTCTTTCCCGCCCTTATGGTTCGCCGGATTTTGGTGCAAAGGTGCGATATGCTGCTAACGCTGCTTGTTTGACGGTTTCGGGGACGATCGGAAAAGTAGTCAAAATATACGCAAATTCTGCTTCGGTTAAGCCGTAAAGGTGGGCGATGATGCCGTCTAATTCGGCTCGCAATTGAGCGCGTTCTGTTTCATCGGTAACGCCTTCTCGGTGGGAGTTTAAGCCGACTTCTTGGGCTAATTCGTCAAATTCTGGGGAGGTGCAGATTAGTTTGGCGGCGCGCTGTACGATGTCGGAGAAGTATTTGTCGCCTATTTGCGATCGGGGGACTCTGAGAGAATACATAAAGTGCATATCGAGATGTGCTGTAATACGTTTGCGAATTTCATAATCAGCAACAAATGAATTGAAAATTGCTGTAATAACTACAGTAGTTATGTAAGGAAGAATTGTCTTAACCGTCTGAGCGGTATCAGCACAAAAACGATTTCGAGGAAGCACACAAGCAATTAAACTACGTTGATCTGTATTTCTGCCTATTCGTCTATGCACTAAACGATAATCTTGATAGGAAAGTTTTTGATCTATATCTGGTACTTTACCAAGAATTTTTGACCGTCCTTCATCCAAGTCAATGTAATATTTAGGTAAGGCAAAACTATGTTGAAACTGGTGAAACATATTACCTTGTATCAAAGGAACCACACCTTTGCCTGGTTCTTGCTTGAATAAATGACTGTCATTAGTCATGTGAATTTCTTGACTTAACCGCAGATTCCATTTCCCCTCAATCTGTTCGCCCAGCAAAGGGAATTGCAGCATTTTCTCAGCAATCCGAATATCTCCCTCATTTTTAAACTCCATCACCGACAGAGAGTCAGGAGATAACTTCCGCACTAATTCAACGCTAATTGGCAAGCTATCAGCACTAGGAAACCTTTGTAGTTCATCCACATCAAGACGCATAAAAGCTGAGGGAAACTCAGTTGTTATCCCATCCTTCTCAAAAGTAAGAACAACTATTTTGAAACGACTATCAACCCCTTCAAAAATTGTTTTCCGATTTTCTAAACAAAATAACCCCGTGACTTTGGTTTGACTAAATAACATCTCCCGCAGTTGCTTAGTACCCAAGTCAGTGTAAATGCCACTAGGAATCACAATCCCACACTCGCCACCCCTGCGTAAGAGATTAAAACATTGCTCTACAAAAAGTTTATAAAGGTTAATATCCGTACCTGCTTTTTTACCATTGACAATCGAAATCTGATTTTTGTACTGTTCCGCTGAACGATAATAAGCACTGATATGAGGAAAAGTGTTCTGATATTCCAACCAAGCATTAGAAACCTCTGTATCTTGCAAGAGTTTCTTTTGTTCTTTTTCAAAACTCTTAATATCCATCTTCTTTTTCGTCACTAAGTTGCTATAACTAGCAAAAAATTCCTTAGCATCTGGCTTAAATGTTTCCCACGGCGGATTAGTAATAATCGCATCAAAACCGCCCCGTTGATGCAAAATTTCATCAAACTCATAGCCCCAGTGAAAAGGCTTCAAAGCTTCTATATCAGCGAGAGTCAGGGTACGCTTAATCGGCTTACCGCTAATCTGTGCTTGTTCAAACTTAATTTTTAACTCCTTGAAATCTTCCAATAAAATCTTATTAATATTTTCGATAGCAGAGGCTTTCTTTTCGGCAATTTCATCTCGCAAACTCTGCAAGTTTTGGCTATAGGTAGTAGCATGACGGTAAATAGAAATCAGACGGTTTTTCTCCTCTAATACTTGTCTGTATGTCTTGTGAAACAGATTTAACTGTGCTCGACTTCCTTCATATTCTGCGTCATCCACCCGCAGTAATCCAATTAAAGAATTTCCCGCCATAATGTTAAAGTCAATATTCGGCAGCGGTTCCAAGTCGTTGACATTCTGCGCGGCCGAAACCAAGGCCAAAAACAGTCGCAGTTTAGCAATTTCCACTGCTTCCGGCATGATATCCACGCCGTAGAGGTTGTCGCTAATAATCCGTTTTTTGATATAGTAGTGGAGTGAAGTATGCTCGGTTTCTATGGTTTTTAGTAAGTCATTGAGGTAGCGATCGTTTAAAAATTTGCTTGTACCGATGACTGTTGAATAGATGTAAATCAGCGTTTTCATGGCTGCGACTAAAAACGCGCCGGAACCGCAGGCTGGGTCTAATAATGTTAAGTTTGGGAGGATTTCTGTTAGCAGGCGGCGGCAGAGATTGGCATCGAGATTGGTGAGGAGTTGGGTGATGGTTTCAAAGTGATGGGGAATCGGGCATTGGGCATCGGGCAAGGGGAATTGGGCATGGGAGGAAGAGTTAAGGGATTGGTTGACTCTATCGAGGATTAGTTTGTTGATTGTGCGATCGCACAAATATTCAGTAATCTCCGGCCTGGTATAATAAGCACCAAAGGCTTTTTGGTTAATGTATTTCTCAAAGATGTATCCCAAAACCGCCGGATTAATTTCGTTTTCCTTGCCGCCCACTGTATCGTCAAGATTCCAAGAATAGGCGGCAAATAACTTAAATATTTTCTCAAAAGCAGCATCGGGTATGGCGATATTCGGATAATTTTGTTCGATGGGATGTTCGAGAAACAGTCCCCCATTCAAATATTTAACATCGCCGATTAATTCTTTAACACCTTCCTCCCGCAAATCCAGAGGTTTAGCAAATCCATCGAAAAACAGTGTTTTCAAGAATTGCGAGTAAAATAAATCCCTTCCCCGCTGCTTGCTTTCGGCTAACTTTTCCTGCAAATACAGCATTTTGCCGCTGTCGATAAATCCTTTGCGCTGCAAAAAATAAACAAACATCAAGCGGTTGAGTAAAACCGAAGTATACCAGCGTCTGTCTGTTTCTTTGTCAATGCCGCGAATCACACTTAAAAATTCAACGTGTTGCTGTTTAAACTCTTCAAAAAACTTTTTAGTTACTCGTTCGACATCCAATCCAGCCTGCAATCTTTGGGCGACATCAATCACCGACAGCGTTTCTAATTCTTCTAAATCAACCTTTAATGCTGTCACTTTACTCAGCAGCAAATCGCAAGGTTCCCGTTTCACGTATACATGATCGCGGGGATAAAGTTTTGTACCTTCGCGCTTCACCCAATACCACAGACATTTGGTGCGATTTTCATCAATAAAAATCAACAGATTTTCGGCGGAAATTTGGACAATTTCGCGATAAATCGTCAGTCTTTCGGCGCTGTTGGGGATATTTCCGCTAGCGCTGGTAATTTCATATACAACTACTCCATTAAGTTGGGCAATGGCTTTTCGGGAATAAGTCTCGCCTTCTATTTCTAGAGGTACGGTTTTGGGGGAAGATGGATTATCCCAACCGAGTTTTTGAACGAACAATTTGTTGAATTCAAAGTCTTGGAGAAGTTCGCGGGATTCTTTAAGTGTTGGTGGCATGGTTATATATGAAGGAAGAAGGGAGAAGTGTAGTAGGGACAGGGCGCCGTGCCCAAGGCGTGTCAACTTAAGGCTAAGCCGAGAGTCCGACAGTCCGGCAGGGGTTTCAACCCCTGCCTCAAAGCTAAAGTCCTCTTAAGAGGACTGAGAAGAATAATTTTTAAACCCATTAGTCCTCTTTCAGAGGACTTTCGCTATTAGACAGGGAATTCATTCCCTGGCGGACTGGCTGGATAACGAGAGGAGTGGCGGACTGACAGCTAATGCGATGTC
Source organism: Microcoleus sp. MON2_D5 (assembly GCF_036701905.1). Lineage (NCBI taxonomy): Bacteria > Bacillati > Cyanobacteriota > Cyanophyceae > Oscillatoriales > Microcoleaceae > Microcoleus > Microcoleus sp. MON2_D5. The sequence goes on along the minus strand of NZ_JAUBRM010000114.1, from coordinate 11,742 downwards.
CCTACTGGATTAATTAACTTGTAAAAAACTAAAAATATCTGCAACTCGCACTTGCCAATCGCTCAATACATTGAGAATCGGTAACATATCGCTGTCATACTTGACCTCTGGCAACTGATTCGGTTCAAATACCATGATAGAGCGATCGTTAGGATCGATGAACCAACCTAATTTGGTTTGGTGCTGGATCGAAAAAATAATCTTGTTAATTACACGATTGGGAGACTGTTCTGGTGAAAGAATTTCAATCACCCAATCGGGATGACTTTCAAATCGATTAGCAATTTCTCCATTCTCATCAACTGGGATGCGAGACCATTCAAAAACTGCAATATCTGGCACTAAAGAACGTCCCCCAAATGTGCAGCGTAACTCAGTCAAAGCTAAAGCGAGTTTTCTGGGTTTACCCTGCTGATTAATCGTAGAGGCAAACTCAGTTTGAATGAGACTATGTTTTCCTTGAGGCATCGGTTTCTGATAAACTTGACCGTCGATGTATTCACTCGCAGGTTCTGTTTCTGGTAAATTTAAAAATGCTGCCAGAGAAAGCTTGGATTGAGGCTCAATTGATAGCGTCATACATCTTTACTATTAAAATAAAGCTATCTTTCATTATACATCCTAACCGGCGGAGTCGATAAATCAGAAACCGGGTGTTTGCGAGAATACTGGTTTATAGTCTTTAATTCGATAAAAACCCGGTTTCTTGGGCTGCCGCGCCCAAGCCCTAACATAATTAATTATTTCTCCTGAAACAAGCCTAAAGAACAAATAATCATGGGTTCCCGTTTGTCTTCGTCTTCATTGACAATACACAAACGGTCATCCATCCGCAAACCCACGACTAATTCTGCTAATTGTCGATCGCCAATACCGCTTTTTAACTGCCGATTTAACGTGTCAATTGCCGACTGGCGCAGGGGATAGCGGTAAATTTCATCAATTGCTTTTGCCAACTCATCGAATGCAAATATTGTACCGCGCATGGACTGGGCGTAACTCTTCAAACGTTCATAGGTTCGGAACCTTGCCCCGGAAGGTCGGCCCAATTGTCCGCCCGCATTTTGCTCTTCTTCTGCTATCAACTCTGCACCTTTTGTGACTAATTGGTGATGCTGTTTGTCTTTCGGAATTGCTGGGGTCGATTCGTCGCACGCTGCAATTCTTAAAATTGCCAGTTGCGATTGAGTAACGCTATTGCCATCGCGATCGACCCAAATTAAAGAATCATTTCCCTCGGCGGTTTTCATGTACAATAAAACTCCTTCTGGTTGCAAGGGTGCGGGAGTATGATTGCGAGTGGAATAAACTACATTGGGCATTGACTCAATCGTTTTTTTCAAAGTTGGGTTGTTGTCAGTCGCATTTTTCCAAATTTGAAAAGCTTCGGATGTTAAGTCAACTTCGGCATCTTCTTCGCCATCTAAAATTCCTGATTTTTCATTGTAAATATCGAGAATGACTTGAGGTGAGTCATCCTCAAAAAATGTCTCGTCAGTTCCGACAACTTCGGCATTTTCTTGCAAGCGTCGGCGCAGTCTTTCGCGCAGGTTGATAATGCGATCGACTCCTTCATCCGGCAAGAATGAATAACACAAAATCTGCTCAGCTTTTTGACCGATTCTGTCCACTCTTCCCGCCCGCTGAATCAACCGAATAATTGCCCAAGGTAAGTCATAATTAACGATAATCGCACTGTCTTGCAAGTTGTGACCTTCACTCAGAATATCGGTGGCAATTAAGATTCGCAATTCTTGTTCGGGCGAGATTTGATCCAGCTTGCCGCTGCTAGTCGGACTAAACCGGAATGTGAGTTCGGTGGGGTCTTTTGATTTACCTGTCACCGATGCAACGCCCGCAATATTTAGCTTAGTTAAATTATCAGTTATATAGCGGACTGTATCGGCAAACTGAGTAAAAATTAATACTTTATCATGGGGGTGAGTTTCTGTGAGCAATTTCACCAAAGCAGCTAACTTTTCATCGGGTTGAGAATGCCATTCACCGCAAGTTTGCAATACTTCTATCAGACACCGGGCATCTGCTAGCAAATCCCCTTTTAACTTCTTGGTATCAAAAAAATCGGATTTTAGCCATTTAAACCTGCGTTTATAGCGCGTTTGATATTCTTGATAAACTACTTCTGCGCGCTGTTTAAAACTCTTTTCGTTTAACAGTAATTGGGCTTCGATATCTAAAACTTCGGCCGCATCATCTTCGCTCTCTTCGCTTTCAAAACTGCTAACCACCACTGAATCAGCATCTTCATCGCTGTTGCGGGTATCCAACAAGTCTGCATCTTGGGTGCCGATCGGAATATCGCAGTTGTGGTCGATCGCATATAAATAGATAAAATTCCGCAGGATATGCCGCTCGATCGACTGAAGAAAGGCACTGCCGCTGCTTTCTAGCCGTTTAAACAAGTTTGTCCGCGAAAATCCCATTAACCGGCGACCCCCACGGAATAAGGCATTTAACTGCCGCTCTTCTGCTTCAGTCGGCTTGTGTTTGGGTTTTTTGGCGATGTAATTTCCCAGCCCGTAACGCGGCAGATTTAGTGCATTGATGACTTCGACAATTTCCTCAAATTCAAGCTGCGTATGGGTTTTACCTGCTGAGACTTCCGAAGAAAACTTAATAGTTTTTGGAATGCGATCGGGAAAATAGGAGCGCGTGCGATCGGCAAATTCTAAATATTTGCGCCCCTTCTCTGCGTCAGTTTCCGCATAATTTTCTTTGATAAACGAGCGAGTGCGCCTCACCATGTAGCGCTTCATCAAATCTCGCCAATCATCAGGATGTTCGCTTTTTTCAAAAGCAGCTAAAGAGCGCACGGAACATTGATGTCGCTTAATAAATTCTAACTCTCCTTGACTGCCTCCGCCCAATTGATTCAGCAAAGCTTCGGGCCGCAGTCCTAAATTTTGGTCTTCAGGAATAAACAGCCGCAACTGAGAAGATAAATCTAAATAGGTTTTGTTGTAGGGAGTTGCTGAAAGCAATATACATTTACTTTCGTTGATGGCAATATATTCTTGAATCGCTCGATATCGCTTGCCTTCTCGGTTTCTGAGGTTGTGACTTTCATCAATTAACACAACTCGATAGCGGCGCAATTCTGGCAATTCTTGCTGTACCAGACTGATCGATAATACTTTCGCAAGCAGGCGAAAGTTATCTGCATATTCCTGCCACATTTTTACCAAGTTTTTGGGACAAATAATCAGGGTTTCCAAGAGACAGTCTTCTTGTAAAATTTTGGCGATCGCCGTACCGACTAAAGTTTTACCCAACCCTACAACGTCGCCAATAATCACGCCTCCCCGTTTGGTAATGTGACGGGCGGCTAGCTTAACCGCTTCTTCTTGAAATTTAAATAAACCCTTAAAATCGCGAGGAATCTGAAACTCAGCAATACCTGCGATCGCCTCGCGGGACAAATGATAGACAATGTTGAGATAGATATGATAGGGGGGAATTAGTTCGGATCTAGCCCAACTGCGATCGATAATTTCTGCAAGTTCTTTGGAAATATCAACACAGCCATATTCTTCCCAGCGATCGTCAAACCATTTTTGCAACTTATTACAAGCATCAAAATCTAAAATATCAATATTCAATTCCCCTTGTTTTGACAGTCCCGATAAAGTCAGATTGCTGCTACCCAAAAAACCTACAATTGGGCTGTTTGGGTCTTGACGGTGAACGAGATATAGTTTAGCGTGCAGTGGATAAGCTAAGAATAATTTAACAATAACTTTTCCGGTTTTTATCTGATAGCTCAACCTGCGTAATCCCTGCTCATCTATATCACTGGGAGCGCCGATAGTCAACTGCTGGCGAAATTCCTCAGCCATCCGTTTTTTGAGGCGAATAATGGCATTATTGTCAATCCCACTGTGATGGGAAATTAGGCTAAAACTAGCATTTAATTCATCGGTCGGCAAACTTTGCATTCCCACCAAAAGGCGGCAGCAAGCTCCTTGGTTTCCCATATATGCTTCTATTAAATCGCCAATTCTCCGCCATCCCCGAAGATTGAAATAGCCAACGCAAAAATCTGCCCTATAGGAGAGTTTAATGGTTTCTCGCAATGCTGGTAGCAGTGGCAGTTCGATGTTGTCAAAAATGCGCGGCACTGGGTTTCCTCTGTTATATTAGTTGTACATACAAAAGTTTGTAGTAAGGACTAAAGTCCTTAAAAAATCACATGGAATGACTAAAGTCCTCACTATAGCAATCCTTGCAGGAGTCGTAAACTTTTTACCCCACCTCAACCCTCCCCTTATCAAGGGGAGGGAGTAAGAAATTCACAAATGATGCGAGCATTGCTATAAAGTCTCTAACCATTCCATTAGTGCTTGCCAAGTTTCGACATCTAAGACAGCAACTTCTTTGCCTTTTATATTGAGAAATTTAACTGACTGCAATACTTCTAATCCGGTCATTCCGGCTACCTCTATGTTGATGATAGGTATAACTTTGGCTCTCCATTCTAATCAATTTGCTCCTCAGTTGCTGCGCCAAAGCCGATCGAAAAAAGGTCGATCGCACCCAGCCAACCCCAGCAACCTGAACCGCAGGTGAGGCAATCCCCCTGCAGCCCCCGCTTCTCGACGCGGTACAATAAATGCAATCATACTTAACGCTTATATTGAAAAGGCTACACACAACGCCACAGGAGACAACTGACGCATGGGTAAAGTAGTTGGCATTGACCTCGGAACAACAAACTCAGTAGTAGCCGTCATGGAAGGCGGCAAACCGGTTGTGATTGCCAATGCAGAAGGGATGCGGACAACTCCCTCGGTAGTCGCTTTCACAAAGGAAGGAGAACGCCTGGTGGGACAGATGGCCAGACGCCAGACTGTTCTCAACCCGCAAAACACCTTTTACGCCGTCAAGCGGTACATCGGACGCAAATATACCGAACTGACTCCAGAATCAAAGCGCGTCCCTTACACAACTCGCCGCGACGAAAACGGGAACATCAAAATCAAGTGTCCCCGCCTGAAAAAAGATTTTGCCCCAGAGGAAATTTCGGCGATGGTGTTGCGGAAACTGGCCGATGAAGCTAGCCGCTATCTGGGACAAGAGGTAACGGGGGCTGTAATTACTGTTCCCGCTTATTTCAACGACTCGCAGCGACAGGCGACGCGCGATGCTGGACGAATTGCCGGACTTGATGTCAAGCGGATTTTAAATGAGCCGACGGCGGCTTCTTTGGCTTACGGTTTGGAGAGGCGAGAAAGTCAAACTATTTTAGTGTTTGATTTGGGCGGCGGTACTTTTGATGTCTCTATCTTAGACGTGGGAGACGGAGTATTTGAAGTTAAAGCAACTAGCGGTGACACTCAATTGGGTGGCAATGATTTTGACTCTAAAATTGTTGACTGGTTGGCAGAACAATTCTTAGAAAAAGAAGGAATTGATTTGCGTCGCAACCGCCAAGCTTTGCAGCGCTTGATCGAAGCGGCCGAAAAAGCCAAGATTGAACTGTCGGGAGTCGGTGTCACGGAGATTAATTTGCCGTTTATCGATGCGAATGAAGATGGGCCTTTGCATCTGGAAACGCGGCTAACTCGCGGTCAATTTGAGGGGCTGTGCACAGATTTGGTGCAGCGGCTGCGGCGTCCGGTGAAACAAGCTTTGGCTGATGCAAGTTTGAGTCCTTCTCGCATTGATGAAGTTGTGCTAGTCGGCGGTTCGACTCGCATTCCTTTGGTGCAGGAAGTTGTTCGCAACTTGATTGATAAAGAACCCAATCAAAATGTGAATCCCGATGAAGTTGTGGCGGTGGGTGCGGCAATTCAAGCGGGTATTTTGGGTGGCGAGGTCCGCGATGTGCTGTTGTTGGACGTGACGCCGCTGTCGCTGGGTTTGGAAACGATCGGCGGGGTGATGAAAAAACTGATTCCTCGGAATACTACTATTCCCGTCAGGCGATCGGACATTTTTTCGACTGCTGAAAACAACCAAACTGTGGTAGAAATTCACGTGATCCAAGGGGAACGCGAATTAGGCAGAGATAATAAGTCTTTGGGACGGTTTAAACTAACTGGAATTCCGCCGGCACCGCGAGGGATTCCGCAGGTGCAAGTAGCTTTTGATATTGATGCTAACGGGATGCTGTTGGTGACTGCTTTGGACAAAACTACCGGCAGGGAACAAAGCATTACTGTGCAAGGTGCTTCGACGCTGACTCAGCAGGAAGTGAATCAAATGATTCGCGATGCGGAACAGTTTGCTCAAGCTGATAAGTTGCAGCGGGAAAAGGTGGAAAAACGCAATCGCGCTGAAGCTTTAGCTTATCAAGCTGAGCGGCAGTTGCGGGAAGTTGCGCTCGATCGCGGAATGCAGTTTGCTCAAAGAAGCCGCCAGCGAATTGAAACTTTAATTCGCGAATTGCGAGACAGTTTGGAACGCAATGATGAGCGCGGAGTTGACCAAGTTGGTTCGGATTTGCAGGATGCTCTTTACGATTTGAGCCGGGAAGTTTCAGCTTTTGCTGATGATGACGATGATGATGATTTCTTTGAGTCTGTGAAGCGGACTTTTACGGGCGACGGTACCAAGCGACGCAGCGATGACAGCAGCTATTATCAAAATGCTAAACCGTACAGGCGATCGACTGTCGATCCAATTCCCGATCGCACCGGCGATCGTATGGGCGATCGTATGGGCGATCGTATGGGCGATCGTATGGGCGATCGTATGGGCGATCGTATGGGCGATCGTAGAAGCAGTGCTAATCGCCCCACTCGCCCTTATCAAAATCAAAGCGACGATTGGGATGATGACGACGATTGGCTGTAATTGAAGGAAGAAGGAAGAAGGAAGAGGGAAGAAGGAAGAAGGAAAATAACGGATTTTCAGCAGAGAATTTGTGACAGCTCTTTTCCTAATTCTTCTCAGATCCTTTCTTTCTTCTCTCCTACACTAGACTTCTTTGAATTACATAAAGATTACTATGATAAGTAAGGAGAAAATTATGTTGTATGACCCATAGAGAACAATACATCTGGCAGCGGGGTATTGATCTTTGTCAAGTTTGCTACGAATTAACTAAATCTTTTCATTCGTCTGAACTTTATGGTATTACCAGTCAAATTCGCCGTGCATCTGTATCAGTACCAGCTAACATTGCGGAGGGATATGGGCGTGTTACTAGACAAGAGTATATTCGATATTTGCGAATAGCTCTCGGTTCGCTCAGAGAACTGGATACTCATCTAGTGATTTCTGAAAGAGTGGGGTTAGCAGCACCCGAAAAAATCTCACCAGTTATCAAAGAAGCAGATGAACTCACACGATTAATTGTCAGTACAATCAACAAACTACAAGGATAAAACCTCATCCCTCGTCCTTCTTCCTTCTTCCTCCTTCCTCCTTCCTCCTTCCTCCTTCCTTCTTCCTCCTTCCTTCCTTCTTCCTTCTTCCTTCTTCCCTCGTCCTTCTTCCTTCTTCCTTCTTCCTTCTTCCTTCTTCCTTCTTCCTTCTCCAACTATGCAGAATTTTCGCAATTACTATCTAATTTTGGGAGTGCCCAAAGATGCCACGGCTGATGAGATAAAAAAAGCCTATCGACGGCTAGCCAGACAGTTGCACCCTGACGTAAATCCCGGTGATAAATCTGCTGAAGATAGGTTTAAGGATATTAATGAAGCTTATGATATTCTTTCCGATATCGACAAGCGCGCTCAATACGATCAGTTTAGTAAATTCTGGAAACAAAAGGGATTTCAAGGAAAGCAAGGGGTGCGACTTCCCAATTTCAAAACTTGGGGAAACAGTAAAACTACCCGCAAAAAACCGGCCGAAGAGGTCGATTTTAGTGATTACTCGGATTTTAATAAATTTCTCGACCAAGTGCTCGGAAGACGCCGGGAAGTGAGGATGGCGACAGCGAATGATGCAGCGGGAGTAGCCTCCTCTGAACCGTGGAGTACGGCTTCTAAGAAAACGAGTTATGTTGCTAATTCTCGCCCACCTAGAAGGGATTTTGACGATCGCGAAACGCGACGAGATTTCGACGATCGCGAAATGCGACGAGAAACAGTCGATCGCGAAATGCGACGAGAAACAGACGATCGCGAAATGCGACGAGAAACAGTCGATCGAGAAATGCGACGGGAGATAGTCGATCGCGAAATCAGAAGGGATATAGCCGATCGCGAAATGCGACGGGAAATTAGGGAAACAGTCGATCGCGAAACGAGAAGAGACATTGAGGCCAGGCTAACTCTGCCTTTGGAAAGGGCTTATTCGGGCGGTACTGAGCGAATTCGTCTGGAAGATGGGCGAGCGATCGAGGTGAATCTGCCTCCTGCTATGGTATCAGGCCAGCGGATTCGCTTGCGAAATCAAGGTATCGGCGGCGGAGATTTATATTTGAAAATCACGGTTTCTCCCCATCCATTTTTTCGATTGGAAATGTCGGATATTTGCTGCGAATTGCCTCTGACTCCCAGCGAAGCGGTGTTAGGCGGAGATATTGAAGTACCGACGCTGGATGGCCTGGTAAAGATGAAATTGCCACCGGGAGTAACCTCTGGAAAGCGGTTGCGGCTGGCTAACAAGGGCTATCCGACGGGAAATGGCGATCGGGGCGATCAATTGGTAGAAATTCAGGTGTTAATTCCCAAAGAAATTAGTGAGGAGGAACGGGAATTATACGAAAAGTTGCGGCAGGTTGAGTCTTTTAAACCGCGTCAGGATTTATCGGTTTAATGTAGAGTACGCAATGCGCCCGTTTAATTTTGTAGGGGCGCAATAATGCGTGCCTTACTACTAATCGTGTACGAAAAATGAGGAGATGCTTGGCTAAATTTTACTGACATATCACATTTAGCCACTTGGCTGTAAATAGATGATATCAAATCCGTTAGTATCGGAATTATTCATCTCTCGTTTTTCTAACTCAGCGCCCTCTGCATTAAGAGCAGTTTAATAATTCCGAAACAACCGTAAAGGATAGGATTTGTCGCCAGAATAGCCGATCGCACTTTCAGCAATCCTGAATCGCATAAGTAAAATTACTGTTGTGATTATTCCTGAACTAGCAGAGAATTAACAATAAGGTAATTTTCCCCCAATCAGGAGCAGTCTGCCGCCATGACTCAAATGCCCCCTCAATGCACCAGTCTGCAAGAGCAAGTTGATTCTTTAGTGCAACTGCTGCGTCAGGAATCGTCTTTGCGACAACAAGATATCACGGCGGTACAAGCTTCTCTGAAAAAGGCAATTTCTCCTGAGTTTGAAATTGTGTTTGCTGGCGCTTTCAGTGCGGGAAAATCTATGTTAATTAATGCTTTGCTGGAGCGGGAATTGCTCTACAGTGCAGAAGGACACGCGACAGGTACGGAATGTTATATCGCCTTTGCTGAGCCGGAAAAAGAGCGCGTTGTTCTAACTTTTTTGAGTGAATTTGAGATTAGCCAGCAAGCTTCTGTGCTTTGCCATCAATTAGGTTTAACTACTGAACTTAATATTAATCAAACAGATGTAGTGTCGCTGTTGTCTCAGGGCTGTAACATAATTATTGAAACGGAAGGCGGCGAAAATAAATCCGAGCTAGCCAAAAAAGCTAAGGCTTTGATGCTGCTTTTAGAAGGTTTTGAGGCAAATCGCGATCGCATCCAAACTCTCGAAAACGCTACCTACTCGATGGAACAGTTTAACTTTTCCAATCTCAAGGAAGCTGCTAGTTATGCCCGTCGCGGTAGCAACAGTGCTGTACTCAAGCGAGTTGAATATTACTGTTATCATCCCTTGCTACAAGATGGCAATATTATTATCGATACGCCGGGGATTGATGCGCCCGTGCAGCGGGATGCAGAATTGACTTATGATAAGATTGAAAGCCCGGATACTTCGGCGGTTGTCTGCGTGTTGAAAGCGGCTTCGTCTGGGGAAATGACGACGGAGGAAACCGAGTTGATGGAAAAAACACGGGGAAATCCGGGAATTCGCGATCGACTGTTTTACATTTTCAACCGCATCGACGAAACTTGGTACAACACGCAACTGCGACAGCGCTTAGAAAATCTGATTAATTCCGACTTTCGCGATACTGCGAGAGTTTACAAAACTAGCGGATTGTTGGGATTTTACGGGAGTTTGATTAAAAGTACCACAGGGCGCGATCGCTTTGGTTTAAATACAATATTTGCCACCAGTCAAGGGCGAGCTTCGGGAGATGATAAATTAGATTCAGAATTGCTCAGTAATAGTGAAGAGACTCCGCAATTTGTTAGTGAATTTAATCGCTACTGTGCGAATTCCGGCAAGCTATCTCCGAGCAAATTTCGCATTTCAGTTAACAGCTACGAAACACCCAATGAAAACTACGTGCGGATTCTTGCAGAGCAAGGACAACCATTAATTGCTCAATTAATTCAAGATAGCGGGATCGAAGATTTTCGCACAGCCATCACCCGTTACCTCACAGAAGAAAAACGCCCGCAACTGTTCAAAAATTTAGCTGACGACTTAGAAGACTTGTGCATTCAACTGCGGAAACATTACCAAACAATTCAGCGGAATTTGGACAGCCAGCCCCGCGAAATTGAAGCAATGAAAGCACAAGAACTTTTGCGACTAAATCAAGAGTTGCAGCAAGTTGGGGAGGAATTTCGCGAACATATCGCCGAAGAAGTCAATGACATGATTATGAACAGATGCGATATTTTCGATATAGACTTTCGGCAATTGCAATCTCGGATGATCCGGCGCTTGGATGAATTGTTAGATGGATTTTCTGTTGAGGCGGCTTACGGACGCACTTTGCGGAATCATCCCCGCAATGCGACAGCACCTTTAATTGCTGTTTTAGTTGAAGCGCTTTATTATTTAGCCAATCAGTTGGAAGATATTTTAGTAGAGGCTACTAAGTCACTGGTTGATAATTATTTCCAGTATTTGAAAGATAGCGTTCGTAAGTCGGAATACTATCGATTACTCTATCGGTTGTTGGGGAACGATGGGGGAATTGAACAGCAGTTAGAGGAGTTATCAAAGCGGGTTTCTGATGCTTTGGTAAATGCGGCGGGCGTTGAGTGCGATCGCTACGTGCGAGAAAGTCCCCGTTTTTACGACGAAGGCACATTTTCGATTTATCAATTCCGGGAAACATTGCAGCAAACTTCTCAAGGTTACGACTGCGAAAACATGGTGGACGCCCAACCGGCAATTCGGCAATTATTGCGGCTGGATTTTGAGCCGAAAGTATCTAGAACTATTCGGCAAACTTTCCGCCAAACTGTCAACCAAACCCTGAAAGAGCATTTGTTGCCGCTGGCTCAAAAGCAAGCTGATGATATTTTGCAGAAATACAGTCAAGCCCGCAATTATTTGGAGCAAACTTTGGCACAGGAAGCGGAGGAAAAGATTGCTGGGAATCTGCGGCGGCAAGCTGAAAACGAGCAGAAAATTCAAGAGTACGATCGGGCGGTTTCTGGGATTAATAGTTGTTTGCAGGCGATGAAGTTGCACGAGCATTTGTTGCCTGTAATTGCACAAAATGATGGTGTTTCGGTGGATGGTGAATGATTAAAAATCCGGTGATTGGAAACCAGGCGATTGGAAATCGCGGCTACACAGACACAACCCGCCGACGCGGGTTGAAGACATTCTTAGTGCGCGGAAGCGGACATCGTTTGTATAGTCCAATACGGTTCAGTTAAGGCTCAAATAGTGGTAAATTAGGTATGGTGTCCAAAAATGGAGAGCAAGTAAGGTGCA
>NZ_JAUBRM010000113.1:0-16353 GCF_036701905.1 Microcoleus sp. MON2_D5 | reverse complement strand
AGGTTAACTTAATTATTTTTCCAGATTGGACGAAACCGGAAGAGTCTCTTGGTTTAGAATTGGAACGAGTGGTGAGGACGATCGCCACTCACCCAGACAAAAGTAAGATGGCTTTGCTGATCTACTACAACAACATTTCTGATGAAGATGCTAATCTCGTTTTGTCTGGCGTGACTGTGAACCTTTTGATGCAAGAGGATTTAGATGTTTCCGAGGGCCCAGAAATTTCACTAATAGGAGAGTTGAGCAAAATTCAGTGGTCAGCTTTGATGCCTTGCCTGACTTTTATAATCGTACTAGAACGTGGCGAAAATCAAGAGATAATGGCTACCCCAGAATTAGCTAAGCTCCTGACAGTTACCGCAGAAGAAGTGAGGGAAATGAGGTTCTAAATAACTTATAATAAAATGGATTATCAAACTTTTTTCGAGCAACTGCCAAGCTTATATGAAAACTGGGAACAAGGTTTAATTGTTCCCAAATCCGACCGTTTTGAAAAAATTTTGAATCAAGTTACAGGCATGACAACAGTAAACGTTATGCAGTTGCTCAACTTTGCTGTAGAATGTCTCGAACCCAACGAGGTTTACTGTGAAATTGGCTGCTTCCAGGGTGCCAGTTTAATTGCCGCACTTCTGGATCGTCCCGAACCTATGGCTTATGCAGTGGATAACTTCTCAGAATTTGATGCTTTTGGGGATAGTTTCGATAAATTGACGGAAAATTTATCCCGCTTCAATTTGTTAGATAGAGTTTTCTTTTCCCACCAAGAATTTGAACATTTTTTCTGCGATTTGCGAGAGCTAGAAACCGAAGATAAAATCGGTTTATACTTTTATGATGCTGCCGGCGACTACAGATCCCATTTAATGGGACTGCTTTTAGTAAAATCTTTTTTAGCTGAGCGATCGCTCTTGGTTTTAAGTAATAGTAATTGGGATGTTGCCAGACAAGCTAACTGGGATTTTGTCGCGGCTCACCCTCAGTGCAAATTATTCCTAGATTTGACCTCGCACAGTTATCAATTGTGGAATGGTTTGCAAGTATTTGTTTGGGATGCGGCAGAGGAGCATCATTATAATTGGGAAAGTAGCCAGAAATTACGCAACCGTTCGGTGATTAAATTACTGTACGAAATGCCCGATCGAGACAGACAAATAATTATAGGCGATCTGTACAAAGAGGCAATAAATCAGCACCGTAATACCGAACAAAAACTACGGGACGATCGAAATAATTTGGATGTAAAAGTATCGGAGAGTTTAGAAAGAGAACTTTTACAAGTAGCACAGAAGTACCAAGCACTTTTGCGGTGGGATAGCACCAATGCAAACGTTTGGTTAAATTTAGGTATAATATTTTATGTGAAAGAGCAATATCGCGAAGCGCTAGATATGTTGTTGAAGTCTGTAGAACTTGACCCGTCTCAAGCCATAGCGTATTACAGTATGGGATTAGTGCTAGAAAAAGTAGGCGATGTTTCCCAAGCAATACAAGCTTATTTAAAAACGATTCAAGTCGATCCTCAAGAGACGCAAGCTTATAACAACCTGGGTAACATTTTGTATGAAGCTGGCGAGATTGAGCAAGCAGAATCAATTTACCGTCAAGCTATCGCAGTCAACACCAATCATTTTGGCAGCTATGTAAATCTCGGAAAAGTAATGTTAGCTCAGCAGCAAGTTGATGCAGCAATAGCCATCTATCAAAAAGCACTAGAACTAAAACCAGGCGATCCGAATATTCTCAATAATCTAGAAATTGCCTTAGAAACAAAAAAATATCCAGGCAAAGTAGCTTTATACTCCGGTCAAGGTTTTTATCGGCAAGGTAAATACGAAGCAGCGATCGGTCAGTTTCAAAAATTTTTAGAAACTCAAGTAGGGGATTTAGATTTTTACAGAAAATTAGCCATTTGTTACGAAAAACTGAATCAATATGAAGCAGTTATACAAGTTTATCAACAAGCTGCGATCGTCCATCCTCAAGAAGGTATTATTTACTTTTGGTGGATACTAACCCTGCAAGCTATGGGGCGGACTCAAGACGCGATCGCCCTTGCTAGCAAAGCATCGCGACTGCTACCGGATGACTTATCCTTGAAACGCGAAGAGCAACTAATACTGCCGATTCTCTATGAAAACCCAGAAGAAATTCATTTTTACAGACAGAGATTTACTCAAGGCTTAGAAAATTTTAGTCAGCAAATATCTCTCGAATCTTATGAAGCGAGAAAAAAAGCTTTAATAGGTATCAGTCGCTCTCAAAATTTTTATCTCCAATATCAAGGTTTTAATGACTTAGAACTTCAGCAAATGTACGGTCAGTTAGTTCACCAAATCGCAGCCGCTAACTATCCAGAGTGGGCCCAACCTTTAACCATGCCTCCCCTTAGCCAAAACAGCAAAATTAGAATTGGATATGTTTCTAACTTTATGTACGCGCATACAGTTAGCAAACTCTACTTGGGCTGGCTGCCAAACTGCAACTTTCAAAAATTTGAAGTACATTGCTATTATATCAATCAACAACAAGACACCTCTACTCAAAAATTCCGACTCTACAGTAATGCTTTTTACCACATTCCCGGCGATTTAGAGGCAGTATGCCAACAGATTATCCGCGACCAATTGCACGTACTGGTTTTTTTAGAAATTGGTATGCATCCGCAAATCATCCAAATGGCAGCTCTCCGGCTTGCACCAGTCCAGTGCGTAGCTTGGGGGCATCCAATTACTTCTGGTTTGCCCACAATTGATTACTTTATCTCCAGCGACTTGATGGAACCAGAAAATGCCGAACAACATTACTCAGAACAATTAATTCGCTTGCCCAATATCGGAATTTCCTACAATAAGCCTGCAATTCCTCAGCTCACCAAAACTCGTGCTGACTTTCAACTGCGCCAAGATACAGTAGTGTATTTGTGCTGTCAATCTCTATTCAAATATCTCCCGCAGTACGATGGCATTTTTGCAGAAATTGCTCGACAAGTACCCCAAGCTCAATTTGTTTTCTTATCTCACGCAAGTAGCTATATTACTGAGAAATTTCGGCAACGCCTTCAGTACGCTTTTGCTAAATGGGGCTTGAATAGTGAAGATTACTGCTTGATTTTGCCGCAGCAGGATCAGGTTAGTTATTGGTATCTCAATTTAGTTTCTGATATTTATCTAGACACCTTTGCTTGGTCTGGAGGCAATACCACGCTAGAAGCGATCGCCTGCAACCTACCCGTCGTCACCTGTCCTGGTGAATTCATGCGAGGACGCCATTCCTATGGCATTCTCAAAATGCTCGGAGTAACTGAAACAATCGCCAAAAATGAAGCTGAATATATCGAAATCGCGGTGAAATTAGGTCTCGATCCAGAGTGGAGAAAAACTATCGTTCAGGAGATGATTGATCGCCATCCCTCTCTCTACGATGACAAAACTTGCGTACAAGCACTGGAAGCATTTTACGAGCGTGTACTGCAAGAATATCAATTCTAACAGCGATATAGATATTACAACAATAACTATATTAGCGATTGTTTTCTAAGTACCTATGCCACATTTCTTCGTAAGCTTTCTCCATTTCTCGCGTAAACTGTTTGCCATTCCATAGCGGAGCAGTTTGTCTCGACTGTCGCAGTTTCCAAGAGATTTGCTGCCGCAAAACAGGCTCTTTCCCCAGACGAATCCCCCATTCGACATATTCTTCGTCAGTCCAAGCAATGCCCTCAGTCACACCTGCATTCATCATCATCGTGTAACTGTTGCGAGCTGAAAATTGCTCTCCAACGCGCGTTACCATAGGAATGCCCATCCACAGTGTTTCCATAGTTGTTGTGGCTCCGTTGTAGGGATAAGTATCGAGCACCACATCAGCAATACCTAAATTAGCGCGGTGAATTGTTTCTGTTGCCACTATTGGTAAGAATCGCAAACGATCTGCATTCACTCCTTCTGATTCGGCTATTTCAGTAAAGAAGCTTTTGAGTGATTCTTCATCCCCTAAACCTTTAAGTAAGAAATAACTATTGGGTACTGCTTGAATAATCTGCATTTGCAAGCGTACTGTGTGCGAGTTGTATTTGTACCCTCGCTGAAAACTTACGTATGCGACTGCATCGTTAGGAATATTTAATCGATCGCGCCGTTCCCTTGGGACATCCAATTCAAAACCATCTACTGCTATGTAGCATTGCGGCAAGCGCCAGATTTTTTCCACATAGTAATCTTCAGCGGATTCAGGCAGCACATAAGGGTCAGCAATAAAATAATCGATATTTGGTATGCCCGGTGCATCCCAGCCGAGCCAACTGACTTGTATGGGCGCTGGTTTAAGCATCGCGATCTCGCAGCTAGTATTTAGTGTCAGGCTGTCGAGTTCGACTAAAATATCAATCTCATCATCACAAATTAGTTCAGCCGCTTCAGGACCGTGCAGTCCTAACTTCCGAGTTTTGGAAGCTTTGTCTATATACCATTCCTCCAAAGGGTCGTGCCTTAGTTTAGAGTCAGAACCAAGTAAATAAGCATAAATTTCAAAGCGATCGCGATCGTGATGCTCGAAAACCCATCGCGCCAGCCAGCCTACAGAATGGCGGCGCAGGCAATAGGACATATATCCAATTTTTAAAGGTTTTTTAGGAACATCTGTTTTCACCGCAGAAGACCGTCGCTGGCGGCACTTTTCCATTTGCTCCTTAGCATAATTAGGAACATTCGATTGGCAAATTTCTGCTATCTGACGGCGAATTTGTATATTTTCCTGCGGTTTGTCCTGAAAGTATGGGTAGAAAAATATCGAACTAAATAAACGAACTGTAGTGCTTGAATCGAGATCGGTTGGTTGCTGCTCGATTAGCTCTGCCAGTAGAGATTTGAGGGTCTGAAATGTTGAGTAAGCTTCATCTCCATAGCCGCCAGCAGTCATCATACCCCGAATAATTAAGTGACAAGCATACACTTTATCGGCTAGCTTTTCCATTACCGAATAGCCAAATCTAGCCATTTCTATCCCCTTTGCCGACTCACCTATATCTTGATAAAAAGAGGATAAAGTACGCAGCAACTCTGGATGCTTGGGATCTAAACGCAAGCCGAGTTCTGTGAATTTAACTGCCAGGGGAAATTGACGATCTATGTAAGATATTATATAAACAAAATGGATTAAAGTATCAATAAAAATTTGCGGCTCTTGGACATGAGGTAGACAAGCTTCTGTCAATTCCAAAGTAGATGGGTGTAGAGGAGCGTAATCTAAAACACTCTTCCACAATTGCATCAGCAATTCATGGTTGCTCGATAAAGGTTTGTTTGACTTGAGCAGTTCAATCACACCGAGAGAATGAGGCTCTTCACCAGTGTAAGTATCAAGCAATATGGACAGCGCCATTAAATGCAGCAGGTTGTGCAGATTAGCAGGGTTGATTTCTCGTAAATGCTGGCGCACAGCCCAAGCCACGGCATAGTCTTTTCGTTGCAGTCGCTGCCGTTCGGCTTCGGCTTCGAGAACTTGTACCAGTTCTTGAGTCCACTGCTCGATTTCCTCTGGATCGCCTTCAGCCATTCCCAACCACCAGGTTGTCTGAGCTTCTGCCTCCTCTCCCTGCAACAGCAACATCAAACCTAATTGCCAGTAGTAGGACTTAACATTGGGTTCCGCTTCAATTGCTTGTTCGTATAGTAGCGCAGCGCTAGTATAATTCTCCTTGAGCAAACATTCCCTTGCTTGTTCCTGCCAGTCAGATGCAACAGTCAATAAGTTATCAGAAGTCATAAGCTAAAAATCTACAAATACACCTAAGTTCGAGAAAACTTTTGACGACGCTGCAACAACCTGCTTTTGATGAGTTCGCAACCACAGGTGTTATAAACAATTCATCAATTAACTTATGTCGTAAAAAGCGGGTAGCATACTGAACTCTACCCGCTCTTTGATGGATTGTTCGACTCAGAAATTACTTAGTAACGAGAGTCTGCTTTGTTGTATCGCACTTGGTATTCTCCCGTGCAGGTGCAATTGCGGCAGGAGCAGCTTGTGCAGCAGTTAACTCCTCACAGAGGATTGAACTAGTACCGTCTCCCTCACCTGCGGGAACAAAAAATACTGCGCCTGCATATCCCTTAATCGAAGCGCCTATAGGTGTTGCCCCCATAGTCACTCCTCCGTTGGCACCAGCAACAGTTGCACCCACGCCATACTGATAATTGTTAGTTGCAGTTTTGATACCGAGACCCAAGCTAGGGACATCACTTGCGAACTGCGATCGCTCTGCAAAGTAAGCTTGTTGACCTTTGTTCATTGAACCCAGATACTGTTTGGCTTCTGACTGCTTGGCTTTGTTCGCTTGGTTGAGGAAGGAAGGCAAAGCAATAGCCGATAGAATACCGATGATGATGATAACAACCAGCAGTTCAATCAGGGTGAAACCTTGCTCCTGTCTTCTTTTGTTGATGTGTTGCAGGAACTTGGCTTTAAATTCAGTCTTCATAAGTCTTTTCTCCGTGAGGGGTGGGATGCTTGATTTCTAACTCTTATATGTAACTTACCCAGTTATCGGCGCTTTAATATCACCCCAAACTATTTTTTTTGTCAACTACTAGCTCTAAGGCTCCAAAAGCACATACAGAAAGACTTCCAGCCTAGTCAACATTTCCTTGACTTCCTCAAAGGCGGTCTCCTCACTAACAGGCTCTAGGTTAAAACCGATCTGCGAGCGGATTTGGAGCCACTGTTCCACGATGGACACCACAGACTGTGGTCCATCCCAAAGAGGTAGCAAACAAGCAGCCATTGTACTCTCGATCGCCACCGGCGCTATAGTTGGCACAATAATATAACGGCTAATCTCAAACGGCGTCTGGCTGTCAATGCAATTACTCAAGTCTTCCCTCACCTGAGAAGTGCTCAGTTGAGGGTGCAGGTGTACCCGTGCTTCCCGCCATTGAGCTTCCGTCCATTCCGCAACGGGCACAAAAGCCTGAGTTCGATCGGGATTGCCGCACCAGAAATCAAATAAACGGTGCACGGGATGTAACAAGTCAAATAAATGCAGTCGCTCTTCCAGAGAAGTTTCTGGCAGACTCATCGCCAAAAACGGAGGCAAATCATCTGGATCTTTGAACAAATCCATCAACTCCCACCGACGCCAAGCCACCATACTGATAAACTCTAAATCAGCCCCTCTCAACATTGCAAACACTTCAGGAATGCTACAACCTTTATCACCCACGAATAAATAGTTAACCATAATCCATCCCTCATCCCTCGATCGATCGGTATTCCAGGTAAATGCCTTAAGCGCTACTCCATCTTGTAATGCTTCCATGGTTTCCCGGACTATTTCCACTTCCAATTCTCCTGGACATCCATTCATTAATCCCATTGTTTTGAAAGCAGCTTGAGCGCGAAATACTCCGGCTCTACCATTTGAACTGTGAAGGTTGGTGCGGATTATGCCATCGGGAGCGAGAACTGACTTCATCGCTTGCAGTCCAGCAATAGCATCCGGCAAAAGATAAAGAACTTCGTCAGCATTGATATAGTCAAACTTTAATCCTAAACTTGGTAACTCTTCTATCTTCAAAGCATAAAACTCTGCATTGGCAACCCCATGATACTCTAAACGTTGCTCAGCTAGTTTCACCGATTGTTCTGATAAATCGATGCCTACTATTTTCGCTCCCGGATTGGCTAGAGATAAAACCAATGATTTATAACCAGTGCCGCATCCCGCATCAAGGATAACTTTACCTTCGGTATTGATAACTTTTCTATTTCTGAAGTAGTAAGCAGTTACAAGATTATGAAGGTAGAGCAATTCACTGTTGTCTTTTGGAGATTGTTCCAGCGGGATTCTGGGATAAGGAGTATTGTCAAATTGCTGGCGAATATTTTCTATTAACTCTAAATTTTGGTGATCCATTTTCAATTACACTCAACGCTGGCAAATTATCCTAGTATCTCAGAAAATAGCCGATCGCCCGCCCAGCCGCAACACATACTTGCCATAATACTCTCAAAACCGATCGCCCAACCAACGGCCACCTTCATGAACACCAACATCAGCCCCATCCTCAAAGTATTCACCCTTTCCGCGGCACTTTCCCTGGTCATCAAGTACGCAGGGCCTAGCTTATCGATACCCTCTACTGACCTCAACGCCCTTATCGCTGTCTTTTCCCCCAGTCTGATCCTAGCAGCTATCCTCGGCTGGCGATCGCGCCAACAGCAGCAGTAGAGGCACAATCAAAAAGTGCGATCGCTACTTGGTCTAAAGACTGTGTTTTTGCCCAAATCTTAATTTCCCGTACAGCTTATCAAAACCAAACTTGAGGCACTCACCATGATTCAAATCATACCTGAATTAGTAACATTCGATTAATTCATTGACGGGTATCCAGAGAATTCAGAACACCGCTACGAACTGCACAATGGAGAAATTGTTGAGATGCCAAAAGCAACAGGCAAACATTCTCAACTGACAGGTTTTCTCCTAGCCGATCTCAACTTTGAAATCCGAAGGCTACAACTGCCCTACTTCATCCCCAAAGAATGCGTCATCAAACCCATGCGCGAGGAATCGGGATATGAGCCAGATATTATTGTACTTAACTAACAAACCATTGGAAACGAGCCGCGATGGGAGAAGTCATCAATTATTACAATGCGTTCATCAGTCCCCCTAATCGTCGAGGTAACTAGCACTAATTGGGGTGACTCATATGCCCTAAAGCTTGAGGCATATGAGTCAATGGGTATTCAAGAATATTGGATTGTAGATTATCTAGGATTGGGTGGCAGACGGTTCATTGGCAACCCCAAGCAACCAACCTTTTCGGTTTACCAACTAATTGACGGGGAATACCAAGTCAAACTGTTTCGAGGGGGCGAGTGTATTGAGTGCCCAACTTTCCCAGAATTGAAGCTGACAGCGCAGCAGGTGTTTGCAAAAGGGAATTGAGGTGGCTGCTTATGCTAATGTCCGAATAGAGGTATCCGATTAAAGATGCGATCGCGCGCATCTGCTGTATCTTGTATAGAGGCGATTCATCGCCTCTGGGGAGCAGAGCAATTAGCAAGCAGCCATTCCCAATACCCTATTCCTTAATCTAAAATCTAAAATCTAATGAAGCTAGGACAGTGGATGGGCTTATTAGCCCTCATCGCATCTTGTTACATCCTGTGGCAAATCAGGCAGGCCCTACTGCTGCTCTTTGCCGCCGTCGTCTTAGCCACCGCCTTAAACAGGCTAGCACGCTACTTGCAAAAATTCGGACTCAAAAGATCGATCGCCGTACTGTTATCAGTTAGCTTCCTAGTCCTCATCTTCGTAGGATTATTCCTCATCATTGTACCACCCTTTGCCGAACAGTTTCAACAACTTACCCAAAGAGGCCCTCAAGGAATAGCAAAATTAAATGAGTGGATCGATCAGATTGAAAGTCGCTTTTCGGGACAAATTGGTCAGCGGCTACCGAATCTTGATATTAACGACATTATCCAACAACTGCAACCCCTATTCAATCAACTCGTCGGCGGTGCAGGAGCCTTTGTCGGCAACACCTTAGGCGTTATTCTCAGCTTTTTGCTAGTCATAGTTTTGACCTTGATGACATTAGCAGATCCATTATCTTACCGCCAAGGATTTATCCAACTATTTCCCTCTTTTTATCGGCGGCGAATCGAGGGAATCTTAGATGAATGCGAAATAGCCCTCGGTCGATGGGTAATCGGTGCTTTAATTAGCATGAGCGTCATCACTTTTCTCAGCCTAATTGGTTTATCAGTATTGCAGGTTCCCCTAGCCCTAGCTCACGCTGTTTTAGCCGGCTTGCTGAACTTAATACCCAATATCGGGCCCGGTTTGAGTGTCATTCCTCCAGTGACGATCGCACTTTTAGACTCTCCCTTAAAATCAGGTTTTGTGTTCATCCTCTACTTTCTAATTCAACAATTTGAAAGCAACCTCCTCACCCCTTACGTTATGGCGCAGCAAGTTGCGCTATTGCCGGCTGTTACCTTAATAGCTCAAGTATTTTTCGCCACCTTCTTTGGATTTTTAGGACTATTGCTTGCCCTTCCTCTCACCGTTGTCGCTCAAGTTTGGGTTAGAGAAGTTTTAATTAAAGACATTCTCAACCAGTGGCACACCAATCCCAGACACCTAGCAGCGATCGACACCGCTATTGACGAGGAGTACGAATCTATAGGAGTAACACATAGCAAGCCAGAAAGCCTGCCAGAACAAAAATTAGAAATCCAAAATAATACCGAAAGCCACACTCCTGAAAATCCCTAATTTAAATCGCTCGACGATGACTGTTGCACCCCTTGAAAATCCCAGTTTAAAAACTACTCAAAGAGTGCTTTTATCAATTATCAGTTTGCCAACTTATCAAACCTTATTGGCAGAATCTGGAAAGCGCCGATCCTCTGAATTCCCTGACAGTCGAGGCGTGCTATAAATCATGATGCCGTCCGACTTGCACGAAAACATAAATTGCCCGATAAAAAACATCGTTAGCGCATTAAATAAAGAGGTTTAATTGAGAATTAAAGGATTGGGTTCGATGAGTTTAAATTGCTCCCATTTACAACCAGGGAGCCAACCACATTCATGTTTTTATAGGGAAAATGTTGGCAGTTTTCTTGGTAAAAAAATGAGATTTTAAACAATCAGCCACCAGGTTTAGTCATTGAAGTCGATGTTACCAGTGTTTCATCGAATCGATTACCAATTTATAAAAGAGGAATTATTTAGAGTGGGCGGTATAGGGGAGGAAAGATTCAAATTTACCAACTTAAAAATCCCAGATATAATATTTTTCTGCGAATACAGTCTCGAATTTCTAATGAGGTCTGCAACCTTGCTGAATCATCATCTAGTACAAATGTCAGAAACTCAGGACGATAATGCTATTGTCCGGTATTGGCGGCAGTGGGTGAGGCAGCAATTGCATACACAGAGTTTGTAGCTAAATTTATAGCGAAGACCAACAAGGAGGTCGATCGCCAACACTGCATTCGCTCGATCGACATTCCATCACACTAAAATCTAAATCTAAAATCTAAAATAGTCTTATGAGATCGATCGACGAAATCAACGATAAAATCAGCCAAGGCAAAGCCACCGTCTGGACAATCGAAGAACTCAAAACTAGAGTTCAAGAAACCAGCATTACCCAAGCAGCCAAAGAAGTCGATGTGATTACCGCAGGCACCTTCGAGCCGATGGAATCCTCCGGTGCAATCATCAACCTCGGCCATACCGACCCGCCGATAAAAATCCGCCAGTGCTGGCTAGACGGCGTTTTAGCCTACTCCGGCTTCGGGGCAGTAGACCTGTACCTGGGAGCCACCCAAGTAGCCGAAGACGGCGAAGAATCCCGGGAACGGGGCGGCGGACACGTCATCGAAGACCTGATTGCCGGGAAACCCGTGCAGTTGCGAGCCTTGGGGCAGGTAACAGACTGTTACCCCCGCGCCTCCTTTGAAACCACGATTACCCGCGATACCATCAACCAGTTTTATTTATTCAATCCCCGCAACGCATATCAAAACTTTATTGTTGGCGTCAATGGGGGCGATCGCCCACTGTTCACCTACCTCGGCCCCCTGCAACCAAACCTCGGTAACGCCGTCTACTCGAACCTTGGAGCCATGTCTCCCCTGCTCAACGACCCCGACCTCCAAATCATCGGCATCGGCACCCGCATCTTCCTAGGAGGCGCTCAGGGCTACATCACCTGGGAAGGGACCCAGCACTTCCCGCTGCAAAAACGCCAGCCCAACCGCACCCCCATCGGCCCGGCCGCTACCCTCGCACTCATCGGCGACGCCAAACAGATGAACTCGAAATGGGTGCGCGGCTGCTACTTCAAAAACTACGGCCCATCCCTGATGCTGGGAGTCGGCATCCCCTTTCCCGTCTTAAACGAAACCGTCGTCGCCAACTGTGCAGTATCTGACAAAAAAATAGTAGCGCCGGTGGTAGATTTCTCTATCCCCCGGCGCGTTCGTCCCACCTTCGGTTTAGTCAGCTATGCTCAATTAAAGACTGGTCGCATCCTGATAGAGGGCAAACCTGTGCGGGCCGCCCCCCTTGCGAGTATGTTTCTGTCCCGGCAAGTAGCATTGGAATTGAAACAGCAAATTGAAGCGGGTCAATTTACCCTCACGGCCCCAGTTGCTCCCCTCCCCACTGACAGAGTATTTCTCCCGCAAGATTTGTGGGGCGCACAAGTCCGGCTCGAATAAAGGATTTTAGATTGGCGATTTAGCGGTTGTAAATTAGTCTTGGACACACTAATCTAAAATCTAAAATCTAAAATCTAAAATTGGTTCATTCCTCGATCGGCTTAGGCTTCTTAACCGGCTTAGGAAGAGGTTCCTTCGGGACAGGCGGTGGTGCGGCTGCTGCGGACTTGATGGTAGGACGCCCTACAGGAGCACCGTCACCGCTGGGCCTAGGAGTAAACGGACGCTTTCCTCCTCCTTTGAAGCCACCGGGCGGCTTGCTGCCAGGGGGGAATTTCCGCTTTTTAATCGGCAGGGCACCAATATTATTGGCTTGCTCAATCATCAGACTGTCAGCTTTCAATTTGACGTGGAAATCCCAAAAAAACCCGATCGCTTTTGTTGCTAAATCTCCCTTGAGTTTCAGTTTAAAAAACTTCATCTTGTCGTCATTCTTGCGGGGAGCTTGCTTGATTTTGACGATGACATACTTTTCTTCGTCTTGGGATTGATAAATCACCTCACCTCTAATCGAAAAATAGCCATCTTCAACATCAGGTTCCGAGGGAGGCAAAGATGCGGTCGATGCTTCGCCACTAGCCTCAATCTCCGCTGCTTCCTGATTTTCCTCATCAGAGGACGGTTCGGGAGGTTTCTTGAGCGTTTCCGGCTCCCAAACTCCCATAATCTGGGCGTGCAAGTTCCCGTCTTCTTGCCTGGTGCGGGGATAGACCACCCACAGGTGTTCTTGTTCCAGATCCAGGTGATTTTTGACTAAACTCATGACTCTACCCAGCAAAACGGCGTCAATGGCAGTTCCGTCGGCAGCTATCAGCATACCCCGGGTGAATTGCTCTTCTGATTGCGTGTAGCGGCCCCGCACCAAACCAACAGCTCGGTACTGTCTGGGTTCGCTGGGGGGGGGAATGGGATGTTGGCGCATGACGGAGGGTATGTCCTCATCGGCCGGACTTTCGTTAGCGGGTGGCTCGGCGTTTGCGGGCGGTGCGACTGCTAGGGCTGGAGTATCGCTGACAGGTGTCGAAGACGCTGCAGGCCCGGGGGGTGCAGGAGCATTGCTGGGCTGGTCTTGTGGCTTTGTTTTGTCCTTGTCGGGGGCAGAACTGTAGCGTGGTCGTTGCAGCCTATCCTTGGACGCTGGGGCGTCTGTTGGTGTTGCCGGTTGATTTGGGTCAACAGGTGCAGCCGACGCCGAAGGCACCGAACTTTCGTCTGGTGTCTCAGGAATGGCATCTGGATCATTAGGCGGATTGACGGCCTGTTCGCTGGGCTGAGCCTTGCGAGTTGAAGTAGATTTGGACGATTTGGAAGACCGGTTGGGAGAGGGGTTCATAAAAACTCCTTGCAGCGGAGACACATCCCTTAAGGGAAATTAGGAATAAACTGAAGAAACTGCTTTAAAAACTACTAGCACCTGACTTGGGGCTTGCGCCCGGAGGTCTGGTTGTGACCCGTCAACGCCAACTTTCAACGCTACGAGTGCCGATCGGTTCGCTGGCTGCTAAAATCCTTGCGATCAAGGACTTTGGCAGTTGCTGACCGATCGATCCTGCGATCGCGCCGAGTTGGAGTTGCTGGCTAATAGCATTTAGGATATTCAGCTTGCCTATTTTACTTAATCCAATTACCTAACGGCCTGATCCGCCATATTTTCGGTAATTTTTAGCTTGACCAGACTAAATTGGACAGACACCGCAGTCCTTGGGGCTGCGGGTCTGAGTGTCCAAAATTGTTTAGCTAGCATGGAGTTGTGGGTCTGTTACCATATTAGCTGCAAGTAAAAGGCTGCTTTGTCCGTTCGGACTTTGAAGTTAAGAACTTTTATGGTTGCATGGATCTAGTTAAATGGCAGACGCCCCCGGGCGATGCGTTAATTCTTAGAAAATAGTAGATTTTAAGCTGGGATAGTTGAATTATGGAAAAAGCAAATAAGCGTCGTGGGTTGATTACTGTGGTGGTGGTGCTGTCGCTCATCGCTTTTTTGGGATTTTCCCTTGTGCCAATTTTGGACAGTATTCTCAAGGCCAGCCAAGCGCAAAGTCGGTCAACTCCAACGCCTACTCAAACGGCGCAGTCAGGGGAGAAGCAATCAGAGTTGCTGCAAGCTCAGGCTAGGGGATACGAATTGGTTTTGCAGCGGGAACCTGACAATGTAACGGCTTTGCGGGGATTGTTGCAGGTGCGACTGGAGTTGATCGGGCAAGGAGTGGGGGACATTAAGGATGCGATCGCTCCTTTGGAAAAGTTGGCTTCGCTGAATCCTGAGACTACTGAATACGGAATTTTGCTGGCTCAGGCTAAGGAACGCACGGGCGATCGCGAAGGGGCTGCTCAAGCTTACAGGTCAATTTTAGCGTCTAAGCCTGGGGAAATTAAGGCTTTGCAGGGGTTGGTGAATTTGCTGCTGGTGCAGCAGCGGCCGGAAGCTGCGATCGGATTGCTGCAAGATACGCTGAAGGCTGCTCCGGCTGCCAATCTGGCGAAACCGGAAAGTGTTGATGTAACTTCAGTGCAGTTGATTTTGGGACAGGTTTATGCTGTGCAGAAGCGCTACGAGGAAGCGATCGCAATTTACGACGAATCTGCTAAGGCTAATCCCAAAGATTTTCGCCCCACTTTAGGAAAGGCGATCGTGCTGAAGGAACAGGGCAAAACAGATGAGTCAAAAACGCTGTTCGATCGAGCTACTGAGTTAGCTCCTCCTAACTATAAAGACCAAATAAATCAGTTAGCTAGTGGCACTCCTTCGCCTTCTCCTGCGGCTACGACGACTCCCGAACCGGCTGCTTCTCCTAGTCCAGAAGGTGCGCTACCGAAACCTTAAGGAAATTTTTAAGTGAAAAAGTTTGAGTGGTTAGTGAAAAATTATTAAGTGAAATACTTAATAATTTAAACTCACAATTACTCGCTTTCTTCTTAATTACGCAGGACTTAGGAAAAGAAACCCGGTTTCTACGATAAATATTGGTTGAACGACGACAGATACATGAATAAACCGGGTTTCTAAGTCCTCGCGCCCAGCGTCCTGTTACCGATTACCAATTACTAATTACCAATTATGTAAGACCTCGGAGGGAATTATGACTACTAGCGTTAACCGCGTTGTTCTACCTCCTGCTTTTCCAGACCACACTCAATTACCAGAGTCAGACGGTACTTTTGTGAAAAATTTTCAGGAGCATCCGCAGAGTTTAATTTTAACTGATTCGATCGGGCAAATTTTGCAGCAGCGGCATCCAGACGGACAATATGCGATCGGTCAAGACTGCGGCATTTACTGGCGAGAAACTGAACCGCCGGAACAAGGTGCAGAAGCTCCTGATTGGTTTTACGTTCCGAACGTACCTCCTAACATTGACGGTCAAATTCGGCGTTCCTACGTGCTGTGGCGGGAACACATAGCACCGTTAATTGCTTTAGAATTTGCTAGCGGGAACGGGGATGAAGAGCGCGATCGCACTCCTTTATCTCGCACCGAGGAAGGGGTAGTCACTAAACCAGGAAAGTTTTGGGTTTACGAGCGGGTGATGCGAATTCCCTATTACGGCATCTACCAAGTTAATAATGGCAGATTAGAAGTTTATCGGTTAATTGACGGGTATTATCAACTGTTAGAACTCAATCAGCGCGGTCATTTTCCCATTGCACCTTTAGGCGTAGAATTGGGACTTTGGCAAGGCAGTTATCAAAATCAAACCATGCTTTGGCTGCGCTGGTGGGACGAGGAAGGTAATTTGCTGTTGATTGGCGATGAAAGGGCCGAATTGGAGAGATTGCGAGGGGAACAACAACGGGAAAGAGCTGAACAAGAAAGATTGCGAGCCGAGAGTGCAGAACTGGCACGACAAACTGAATTTCAGGCAAGAAGGGATGCAATTCCCCGGTTGTTGGGAATGGGTTTGAGTGCCGAACAGGTTGCGGAGGCCTTGGGTTTATCTGTGGAGGAAGTTAGGGAGGATGGTGGAGAGTGAGATAGCTGCAACGAGTTATACGAAAACCTTCCGCCTATCCACGTGATTTTTGGTATAGCAATTCCATTTGAGATGTAAATATGAATTTCTATGGTAAAATAGGAAAGTTTGATAATAAATGAAAGGGGAG
>NZ_JAUBRM010000112.1:0-16387 GCF_036701905.1 Microcoleus sp. MON2_D5 | reverse complement strand
CGGTAGCTAATTGCTGCTGCAAAGAAGCGATCGAACTTTCGCGTTCACTCAACTGCTGCTGTAAACTTTCGTAACTTGACTTGGCTACTGTTTCCTGCAATTGGCTTTCGAGATTTTGCTTTTCGGTAGCTAATTGCTGCTGCAAAGAAGCGATCGAACTTTCGCGTTCACTCAACTGCTGCTGTAAACTTTCGTAACTTTCTTGCAGCGGATTTGGCTTTACACTCACCGAGTCCGATAGAGTTTCTGCCGTTACAGCGTCATTAATTTCGCTTTCTTCGGCTGTTTCCCCTTGCAAGTCGGGGGCCTCTACCTGCGTTTCTTCACCTTTTTTCCAAGTGACAGTAACTTCCGTCTTGTCCTTAGAAATATCCAGAGCGCCTTGTGCCAAGCGTTCTAGGAGTTCCGACCTTGATATTCCTAGCTTTCGAGCGATCACGTTTAATCGATCGGCACTAGAAGAAGTCAGCGAAAGTCCGACTTTGACTTTACTTTCTGAATTGGAACTAACTACATTGCGATTTTTTTTGACCATTGGCATTTTCCTCATGCCAACCTACACTTATTAGTGTAGTGGCTGAAGCTTCTATTAAAATTAATTCTTGTTACTTACCAATTGTGCCAGCTTCCGTTCCCAATTGAACAAAAATCCTTGAATATACTCTTGCGTCCATTCCTCGCCGTAGAACCGCTTAAACATTCCCTGGGCCGAGTTTTTTTTCGGCACGATACCGCAGATAGCACAGTTGAGCTTGTCAGATACTATCTAACTTTGCGCCCGATGTCACCGATGCGGCGCGATCGACCAAATCCAAATCACCCGCCACATAGTCTTTGAACGCTGCAAAAACGCGAGTTTCCACAACTTCCGTTTCCTTGGCGCGAGTGCACAGAAACGGCCATGAGAAAAACTGCTTCGCTTCCTCTGGAAAGTGGCCATCCCAGGGAAGGTGCGGTTGATGAGCTTGAAAAATATGTTTGATGCCCAGTACACTTAGCCTGGTAGTGAGCGTCGCCGCCAAACAGAGGCTGCATATCCAGAGCAATTAAAAGGCCACCCGGCAGCGTTACAAAATCCGCCTCAAAAAACGGCAAATCAAAGTTAAGAGGCGGGAATATCACAAAATAGAGAACTTGCAAGCTGCTGCCGTCTTGAACGTGAGCCACCCCAAACGGCTGCCAATTCGGGGATGCAAAAGCCTAACTGGTAGTTACGATTTCCTGACTTCGTTTTTTTCCTGTGCCGACTGTAGCTTCCTTCAGTTCAAACCCTTGTGGAATCTGGTAATACTGTAAGTCTAACCAATTTTTAATTTTAGCGATCGCCGCATCTAAAAAAGGCTGATCAAGAATGATATCAACCTGTAGATTTGAGATTTTCCCTCCTAAATCTACAGGTTGATAGTAAAAAATCAAGTTTTTTTCTTGTCTATTTGAGATTTGAGATTTGAGATTTTACCTACTCAATCGAGAGGTTTCTAGTCATAACTAAATTTATTACGGCGAACTTGTTTTTTTGATAAATATATGTAAATTTAGTGGTTATCGCGAGTTCGCGGTTACAGCTAAAGGCACAGCATCTTCAAACAAAAATTTCTCAATAAATTTCTCAGTCAATTCGTGACCGAAATAACTGCTAAACAATCTCGAAGCCGGGTCTCTGTTGCGCTGTATCCGTAACATTGATAAATTGGGGATGGGCAGCGCGATCTGGCTAATCTAGGGGCGGGTTTAAGAGTTTAAGGGCAGCTACCAATGTCTGCTCGATCTTGTAAGCCCTTGTTTTACAGCGAAGCTTCCAAAGTCGCACCTGCAACCCGATGATCTCGATCTTTTGCCAAATAGCTCACAGCAGCGCGAGCTTGAGGATTGTCAAATTTGCTCAGCGCGCGAGCAACTCGCAGCCGAATTCCCCAGTAATCCGAACTTACTAGAGGTAATAATTGCTGCAATGCCTCTTCTTGCTTCTGGGTATTTGCCAGCAGACCAAATCCGTCAATTGCTACTTCCTGAACTGGTAAATCTTCCCCGCCAAGACCGATCGCACAAATTTCAAATATTGCATCAGCACACTGCATTTCGTACAGCGGAGCCATGATACTGCGGCGGACGAGCCAATTGTCATCGCGGCGAAAAGCTTCGACTAAATGAGAAATTGCCTCGGTTCCGAACCTTGACAAAGAGTTAGCGGCTTCTGCTCGCACGTTCGGATCGTGATCGAACTGCATCATTTTTAACAGCGCCGCAAAAGCTTCGGCAGTTTGAATCTGCCGCAATCCCATCGCCACGAACGATCGCACCATAAACTCGCGATCGTCCACTTTGCTCAGCAACATCGGCAGCGCCACCGCAGAATCGCACTTTCTCAGAGCCGTTACCCCCCGCAGCCTGTCTTGAGAATCCGAACTTTGCAGCGCTGCTTGGATTTCGCTAATTTCCATAAGCCAATTATATATTTTTGTTACGTTTCTTTACAATTTTAGCAATTATTCCCGGATTTTGGGCCGATTTAAAAAAAATTTACTGCTGAATAATAAATTTTGTGGGTATTGAAGCGAAGTTTTGTATTAGTAATGAAGGCAATCAGTCCCCTATTTATTTGAGGAGGCGGAGGCATCCTTTATTTTTTTAAATAGGTTTTAACAGCCGATTTTTTACCAGCAGCGGCTTGGGCGGAGTGCAGAAGAGAATCATTTTTAACCCCAATTTTCGGAGATAAAAGCGCAATTTAAAACCTAATTATCCCGCGCATAAAATCCCAAATGATTGGAAACTGGACGTTCTTGCATGGGGATTTTATTCTGAATCGGAGCATTCAACAGTTTCGCTCCTGACGGCGATGCTACTGCAAAAGTTACCGACCCGCCGCCATCTAAATTTAGCACTGTCTCGGCTCCCAACTGCATCGAAATATGAGTTATTTCGCTCAATTTCAGCCCTTCACTGTAAAGCCTCTGCTTGCCGTCTACCAGAATTAACCACAACTTGTCGCCTGTTTTGTCGATCGCCGCGACTGCACGGGGATAGGGTTTATCCTGTTTGCGTTCTTCCTGACTTTGTGCTACGGCTTGGCCATTTTTCACCAGCAAAGTATCTCCGGCAACTGCATAGGCTGTTCCCGCAGGACAAGTGCCGTTTTCGATTATTTGAGCGCGGTTTTTGGCATCAAAACAAAGGGCGGGAAAGTCTGGATTTGGTTCAGAATAAGCTTGGCTTTTGGCAATGGCGTGTCCGACATTATTTACTCGATCGCCACTGCGGGGATAGTAATCCCAAGGTGATTTCTCAATGCAGGGATAAAAAAAATTGCCGTTGACTGCTAATTGCAATTTAAATTCTTTCAGGAATTCAGTAGCGGTGCGGGCATTGGTTTCTGTTAAATCGGGTGTTGGGTTTCCGGGAGTGACAAAAATTCCTATTCCCGGCGCTTTTAGGTCGATGCTAACAATGTGAATTAGGGTGGGACGCGGATTAGTCCGAAATTCCTTGCGGTAGGCTATTCCTTGAAAGAGCGATCGGGCTTCGTTTGTTTGTTGGGGACGCAAAAAGTAGGGAATGTTGTAGAGTAGTATTGGTGCGAGCAATATTCCGAGACCGAGAATATGCCAAATTTGTTTGAGAGTGGGTCGATCAGTCATACCATTTTAGATTTGAGATGGGGGACGGGAACACTGACAGATTTATTATATATTTTCCAGCATCCTGTACTAATATGAAGTATTCGGATTCCAATAATTTTAGCAATCAAATTTTACGAAATCGATCGTTCCAAGGACAAGTTCTTAACGGTGCTGATTTCAGCGGTGCGGATGTTCGAGGCTGCAATTTTAGAAATGCTCAGTTAGCGGGTGCAAATTTTATCGGTGCGAAAATCGGGCTTTCTCGGCGACAGATGGCTGTTTTGAGTGCAGGGGCGATCGCGATTTGTTTGGTTGTGGGCGATGTTCTGACTCGACTGATTTTGGGAGCTCAAGGACAAATACCGGACTCTCGCAGTTGGTCTTTTGTCCTGTTGCTGTACGGGGTTTTGAGCGCTGCTGGTTTCGCTTCGGCGATCGCCAGCAAACAGCCAAAAACCTCAGCGGGTAAATTGGCACGAACAATTTCTGCTATTTTATCAGGAGCTTTGTTGGGATTTTTCTATGCGGGCACTGCAACTAATAATAATTCCCAGGCTGCTCTTGCTGGAATGGCGATCGGCGGGGTGTTAATGTTTTTTGTGAGTTCCCGGATTCGTAGCCAATTTGCACAGGTGGCGATCGCATCGGCTGGAAGTGTGGCGACTTACGCAGCGGCTTTTTTGTTCAGTGCAACGGCGAGCGCTTTTCTGAGCACTCACAAACTGTTTTGGGGTATGTGTTTCGGTTTGCTGTCGCTGCTGTATCTTTGGTTTGCGTTTGTGTCTTTCTCGGCTATTGTTCGAGAGATTGGAAATGCTGAGGGTACTTCCTTCACAGGGGCAAATCTCGCTGATGCTAAGTTCGATATAAATTACCTCAATCTAAAATCTAAAATTTAAAATCTAAAATTCCCTGACTGATATTCAAACAGCAATTGAGCCAGCAGAAAGCGACGCTTTGCTGCAAACGGTGAGGGAGCAAATGGCCCTAGAAAATTTCAATCCCAAGGACAGCGAACTGCTCAAAAAGATGGTCAAATGTATGGGAGATTCGCAGGGAATGGTGAGGCTAAGTTTAGCCGAAACTCTCGGCTCAATTGGCAAACCTGCAACTTTTTTTTGCTGGAAGCTCTAGCACATCACCTCAACCCTGTCGTGCGTAGAGGCTCTGCTAAAACGCTGACTGTAATTTGCGAGGATCTCGCCCGAACCACGAAGAGTGGGATTAAAGATAAAGCCTGCGGTTTCCAACCGCGCCTAAACAGACAAAACCCACTTGGAGTGCGTTAAAGAATTTTTACTCTATCGAATCTTGACGTTTTCCTATCAAAATGATAGTATAAAATAGTAGCTCGATAAAAGATCTGAAAGATATGGACAACAAAAAAACAGATAAAAGAAAAACAAATGCACCTAATTTCCATTCAGAACCTCCGTAAAGATGCTGCCCAGTATCCCGATGTCAAAACTGAAATTGATACCTTGCATAAAAAATTCAAGAATGCAAAATGGCCGAATTTGGAGGAGGTTCGCCAGGAGTTCCGGGATGCCGAAGCAGTAGGAGACTTGACAGTCTTTAATATCAAAGGCAACAAGTATCGCCTGATAGTCGGCATCAACTACGAGGATAAAACTATTTTCTACAAATATTTCCTAACCCACGCTGAATACGACAAAGACAAATGGAAAAATGATCGTTACTTTTGATGAAGCCACTTATAGCAACTTGCTTGCAGAAATCGCTCCTAGGGCGATCGAAACCCAAGAGGAATACGATCGCCTCCTGGCAGTGGCAGAACGGCTAACGTTCGCTAAAAACCGCACTCCAGAGGAGAGAGCTTTATACAAGTTGTTAGTAACGCTGATTGAAGTTTATGAGACAGAAAATTATCCGATCGAATCGGAGCCTCATGAGATTTTGCAACACATCATGGAATCCAGCGGCACCCGTCAAGCGGACTTGGTAGGTATCATTGGATCGAGCGGTGTGGTGTCTGAGGTTGTTAATGGGAAAAGAGCGATTAGCAAGGCACAAGCTAAGGCACTAGGCGATTATTTTAAAATCTCACCTAGCTTGTTTATTTAATTGGGAAATAGGGCATTGTGAATAGGGCATGGGTTATTTGTGATTAGAAAAACTACTAACCAGTAACCACTAACTATTACCCATGCCCGATGCCCGATGCCCATGCCAGAGGCATCTGACCCTTGGGCGTTGCGGAATTAAGGTATGATTAGTTCAAAGATAAATTTGGAAAAAACAATTAAGTGACGCTCTTAGACCATATCACTGGCGATTGGTGTAGGAGCGTCACTATGGTTTTCTACTATTGGCCTTATATCGCGGCGTTTATTGTCGGCCCGATCGCCCATAATTTACACTCAAAAATATAAAAGCGAGATCCCTTGGTTTTTCTAAAAGAATTCAAGGGATCTCGCTCTAATCAAAGTATTTATCTCATATTTTCAGAGATTTTGTTTGCAAGCTGTTTTTTTTGCCTAAACAGCTTGTTTAACGGAGAGGGAGGGATTCGAACCCTCGTTAAGTTGCCCTAAACACACTTTCCAGGCGTGCGCCTTCAACCGCTCGGCCACCTCTCCAGGGCTAAATTCATTCATTTAGCCACAGCTAAACTATATTAGCAGAACAAATCTGATTTGGGAAGGGGTAACGGCATAAATTTGCTGTTTAATATGGGTAGGGTGTGAAACGGGCAGGCTTGGGTTCTCCTCCCGGGGTCGCAAACCCATTCATTTCAAGGATCTTGCCCCGCCAACCCCAATCTAAAATCTAAAATCTAAAATCTAAAATTCCATGACTAACTCTTACACAATTAAAATTCATAACAGACAGACAGGCGATCGCCACACCGTGCGAGTACCCGAAGACCGCTACATCCTCCAAAGCGCCGAAAACCAAGGAGTAGAATTGCCCTTTTCCTGCCGCAACGGCGCTTGTACCGCCTGTGCGGTGCGCGTCAAGTCGGGGGAACTCCACCAGCCAGAAGCAATGGGGCTTTCGGTGGAACTGCAAAAAGAGGGTTATGCCCTGCTGTGCGTCAGCTATCCCCGTTCCAACATCGAGGTAGAGACGCAAGACGAAGACGAAGTGTACGAACTGCAATTCGGTCGTTACTTCGGCAAAGGTAAAGTTAGAGCCGGTTTGCCGTTGGATGAAGAATAAGGCAATTTGATAAATTATCAACTACCAATTATCCATGCTTTATCGGTTATGTGCGATCGCCCTTAGTCTGTTGTTAGCTAGCTGCCAAAAACCAGAAATGCCCCAAGGTACGATCGCCAAAGTAGAAAGGGCCATCAGCGGCCAAACAATCGAAGTTATCAGTACAGCCGACAAAATAGCCTTATTAGAACAAATCAGGCTGATTGGTATTGATGCGCCGGATTTAAAACAGCAGCCTTGGGGAGAAGCAGCCAAACAAAGACTAGAACAGCTAATTGGGGGAAAACAGGTATTGTTAGAATCCGACATCCAAGAGAAAGACCAGTTCGATCGCAAACTAGCCTACTTGTGGCAAGATAAAAATTTGCTCAACGAACAGCTAGTCAAAGAAGGTTATGCCCTGGCATCAGTGCGATCGCCCAACACAAAATACCAGCAGCGACTCATCAACGCTCAAGAATGGGCGAGACTCATGGGTAAAGGTCTGTGGAATCCAGAACGAGCTTTGCGCCAAACTCCCGCAGAATTTCGCCAGCAAAATCGGAAATAATCATGAGTCATTAGTCATTAGTCATTAGTCAAGGCCTAAAAACTCCTCAGTTATACCTAACAACTAATGAGCAATGATTTTATTTTTCCCTCTTCCCTCTTCTTTCTTCCTTCTTCCTTCTTCCTTCTTCCCTCTTCCCTCTTCCTTCTTCCTTCTTCCCTCTTCCTTCTTCCCTCTTCCTTCGTGTCCTTCGCGTCTTCGCGGTTCCTACTTCCCTCTTCCTAATGACTGACAATCAACTGCAAAACTTCTTAGAAATAGCCACCGAAGCAGCCCTAGCCGCCGGTTCCGTCCTGCAATCTTTCTGCGGAAAATTAGAAAAAATTCAAGAAAAAGGTCGATCGGGCGATTTAGTCACAGAAGCCGACAAAGCCTCAGAAGCGGTTATCTTAGAAATTCTCGGCCGGCACGTACCCGATCACGCCATCCTCGCCGAAGAATCCGGCAAATTAGGGGATGCCAGCAGCAAATACCTGTGGGCGATCGACCCTTTGGACGGCACAACAAATTATGCTCACCAATATCCTTTTTGGGCCGTGTCAATCGGACTTTTAATTGACGGAATACCACAAATTGGAGTAATTTACGACCCTTTTCATAACGAATTGTTTCGGGCAGGCAAAGGATTGGGAGCAACCTGCAACCGTTCGCCGATCGAAGTTTCCCAAATCTCAGAATTGAGAACCAGCTTGCTAGTCACTGGCTTTGCATACGATCGGCGCGAAACAGCAGACAATAACTATGCCGAATTCTGTCACCTTACCCACCTCACCCAAGGCGTGCGCCGCAGCGGTTCCGCATCCCTAGACCTCGCACACCTCGCGATGGGGCGATCGGACGGATATTGGGAACGGGGACTCGCCCCTTGGGACGTAGCAGCAGGTGTAGTCATCGTCTCCGAAGCCGGAGGTCAAATTACAGCTTATGACGGTAGTGCCTTTGAGATGAACTCGGGCCGGATTTTGGCCACAAACGGCAAAATACACGCCGAACTCAGCGGCGCACTGCTAGCCGTTCCTCCCTTATCTTCTTGGAAGTAGCGCCCCCCAGCAATAGATCGGGGGTAGTACGGGGGTCACAACCCCTTGACTCAAGCTACATTAAAGAATAGTGAAAAGCCAGGAAAGGAAGAGTAAAAGTTATGTCTTTTGAAATGACAAAAGGGCTGTTCAAGTATGACTTTACGGATCAGCACGCAATTTTGGGAATTCCCTTAGACGCCGAGTTTAACGACATCCGCAAGCGCTACATGAAAATCGCCCGCCGCTTGCATTCGGATACTTGCTCTTTTGAAAGCCAAGCCGATAAAGATTGGGCTAACCAATTTTTGTCAAAAGTAGTCAATCCGGCTTACAACAAATTCTCCAAGGAAAGCGATCGCAAAGAATACAGCCTGCTATTAGCAGCCATCGGCAAGCGCGTCGTTAAAGAACAGGCGAAAATGCAAATTGAAAGCGAAGCAGCCAAACAGTTAGCTACCGCTCAAAATTGGGAAGAAGCTTACAAAACAGCAGTTAGCAAACTCGCTCTCAAGCAGTACGAATCAGTTAAGGAAACGCAAGAGGCGATCAATCAAATTAGCGAACTTAACATGGTTTACCTGCTGCGAAAAGAGCGCCTTGGTGGTGTTGGGGTTGCACCCGCTTCACCCATAAAAGATGCAACCCCAATAAAAGATGAAACCCCACCCCCACCCCCACCCCCAACCCCAAACCCAACTCGAACCACAACCCCAGACTCGCAGACCGAAGCCTATTGCCGCCGAGCTCAAGGATTCATGGACAGCAAAAGTTACGCCAAAGCAATTTTAGAGTTGAAAGAAGCGGTGAAACGCGATCCGAAACACAGCAAGGCTCACGCTATGTTAGCAATGTGTTACGTTGAACAAAATCAAGCCACAATGGCAAAAATTGAGATGAACAAAGCTTTGGCATCAAATCCTGAAGAACCGACGGCTTTGGAGGTTAAGAAAAAGCTGGAACAAGCTTCCGCAAAGACCAAAAAAGGTGATGATAAACCAGGATTTTTTGCAAGTTTGTTTGGCGGGAAGAAGAAGTGAGAAGTTGTGAGTTGTGAGTCAGGAATATTTAGAAATTGGTAAACTGCTCAGCAGTGAAGTGATCTCGCTCTAAACAATCAAGACTGGGTGAGATCACATCCGATCGCAGTCGGAATTATACCGTCAGTATGAGCGTCCCGGGATCGTGGGTGATCCAGAAAGAGCGGGACGCTTGCACTGACGGGGAAAATGATTATTCCCATGCAAACCAAAACGCTATCACGCCTTAATTTGTTAAAGTCGAAGGTTAAGCTTGCCTGATTCGACTTTAACCGCGTTCCCTAAAGCTAAGCTTCTAAGCCCAATCTAAAATCTAAAATCTAAAATCTAAAATTGATATGACACCTTAATTTGTTAAAGTCGAATGTTAAGCTTGCCTGGTTCGACTTTAACACCGTCCATAAAGCTAAGCTTCTGGGCCCAATCTAAAATCTAAAGTCTAAAATCTAAAATTGATATGGTTCACCAACCCCCATCCGGTGCAAGAGATTTATTGCCCCTTGACGTTGCTCAAAAAATTTCGATCGAACGGCGCTTACAGCAGGTTTTTCACCGCTGGGGCTACCACCGGATTATTACTTC
Source organism: Microcoleus sp. MON2_D5 (assembly GCF_036701905.1). NCBI lineage: Bacteria > Bacillati > Cyanobacteriota > Cyanophyceae > Oscillatoriales > Microcoleaceae > Microcoleus > Microcoleus sp. MON2_D5. The sequence goes on along the minus strand of NZ_JAUBRM010000112.1, from coordinate 6,393 downwards.
TACTCTAGAAAGGCTGGAGACATTGATGGCTGGGGGCGCGATCGACCGATCGACCTTAATTCAACTGCAAGACGCCGAGGATGGAGAACTTGGTTTGCGGCCGGAATTGACAGCTTCGATCGCCCGGGCGGCTGCAATGCGGATGGCCGGGACTCGCTGGCAGCCTCAGCGCCTCTACTACAACGCTAACGTGTTCCGCAAAGGCCCAGATACTGGCTCAGGCGGGCAACAGGAGTTCTATCAAGCTGGGGTAGAGCTGCTCGGCGCGGGAGGGGCGGTTGCGGATGCGGAAGTGCTGCTGCTGCTGTCTGAGTGCTTGCAGAGCTTGGAAATTGATGACTGGCATTTGGTTTTGGGAGAAGCAGGCTTGACTGCAACATTGCTAGAACCGTTTCCGCCAAACGTGCGCCAAAAAGTTCGGGGGGCGATCGCCAATCTCGATCGAATTGCCTTGGAAACTTTGCCGCTGTCAACCGAATTGCGAGAAAGAGCTCTGCTGTTATTTGACTTGCGCGGCCGGCCAGAAGAGGTGTTGCCAATTGTTGCCAAGCTGGATTTAGATTTGCCGCAGCAAGCCGCGTTAAACAATCTCAAATCGGCGATCGAATTGCTGCACCAATGTCAGTCAAAAATTCCCAATCTCAAATCTCACATTCACCTCGATTTGAGTTTAATTCAAACATTTGACTACTACACTGGAATTGTGTTTGAAGTTGTCAGCAGCAGCAAGACAGGACAGCGAGTTTTAGGACAAGGGGGACGCTACGACCAACTGTTGGGACTGTTCGATCCCCAAGGGCAAAATTCCCCCGGCATCGGGTTTTGTCTGAATATTGAAGATTTGCATCAAGTGTTGCTGACAGAGGGGCAATTGCCCACCCAGACGCCAGCTAGCGACTGGTTGGTGGTGGCTCAAACTCCTGAAGCTAGTGCCGCCGCGTTTGCTTACGCTCGCAAACTCCGAGACTCTACTCACCTAGTTCGGGTGGAAATAGATTTGGAGAGTCGGGAGACAGCAGAGTCGGCGCGGGAATACGCGCGCGATCGACGAATTGCTCAAATTGCTTGGGTAAATGCCGAAGGATTGCCAACAATTGAAACGGTAAATTAGGCTAATTGGTAATTGGTAATTAGTAGTTGGTAATTGGTTAAAAATCACCCGATATGATATTATGTATCCTGCTGATTCAGAGAAGGTTTTGCCAATTACTAATTGCTAATTCCCTATCTACCTAAAATGTTTTGAGAGAACACTATGGCACACACTATTGTTACGAATATTTGCGAGGGAATTGCTGATTGCGTTGGCGCTTGTCCGGTTGCTTGCATTCATCCCGGCCCTGGCAAAAATGTCAAGGGTACTGATTGGTTTTGGATTGATTTTGATACCTGCATTGACTGTGGCATTTGTTTGCAGGTGTGTCCTGTCGAAGGTGCGATCGTTCCCGATGAACGCCCTGAGTTGCAGCAAACTCCCTCTTAATTGCAACTTGATTGCTATTGAGGGTTAAATAGCTACATTAACTAAGGGGTAAGGTGCGCGACCCGGCGCACCCTACAGTAACTTTTTTATGAACCGCAGAGGGCGCAGAGGACACAGAGAAGAGGAGGGAGAAATAGTGGAAAAATCTAACGTTTAGATATCTAAGTGCAGGTAATTAATGAGGTTACTTTGGTGAGTTCTTTCTCTTCCCTTATCTTGTCTTCCTACCCTTCGGGAACGGCTTCGCCGAACGTGTCCTTCGCGTCTTCGCGGTTCGTTTAAAAAAAAGCCCGATCGCACTTTACAAAAAAAACTACAAAAAAATCTACACTAAAATCCTATGCAGCCGATCGCACTTTCCGACTCTCATATTTTATCCATGCGTACCCACGCCGAAAGCGCTTATCCTGAAGAATGCTGCGGTTTGTTGCTCGGTCGAGTTACTGGCGGTGTTAAAACTTTGGTAGAAGTTTGGCCGACTGACAATGCTTGGAGTTCTGAGGCTGAGGAGAATTGGCCTGAACAAAAAGGATTGACAGAAAGACGCAGATATGCTATTAAGCCCGAAGATATGTTGCGGGCGATGAAACATGGGCGCGATCGCACTCTGGATATTATCGGCATATATCATTCTCACACGGATTGTCCGGCAGTGCCCTCAGAGTGCGATCGGACATTGGCGTGGGCCGAATACTCTTACATCATTGTGTCCGTCCGACAAGGCTGTTCAGAAGACCTCCGCAGTTGGAGTCTTGACGGAGAGGGGAACTTTCAAGCAGAGGAAATTCTCGCACAGGAACCGACTGAGATTAAGAAATAATTAGTAAAAATAACAAACAGGTAAAAAGGCGAAAGATTCAGATAGGATATAATTCAAAATCTGCGCTACACACAATATCATGCTAAATCCTAATCTGGATGAGATCCAGCTCAACAAACAAGAATACGAACGCTACTCTCGCCACCTGATCCTCCCAGAAGTTGGATTGGAAGGGCAGAAGCGTCTCAAAGCTGCCAGCGTGCTCTGCATCGGTACGGGAGGTCTCGGTTCGCCGCTGCTGCTGTATTTAGCCGCCGCCGGTGTTGGTCGCATTGGGATTGTAGACTTTGATGTTGTAGACCATTCCAACTTGCAGCGGCAGGTAATTCACGGCACTTCTTGGGTTGGGAAACCGAAGATTGAGTCGGCTAAAAATCGGATTTTAGAAATTAATCCTTTTTGTCAAGTTGATTTGTACGAAACTCGCGTTAGTTCGGAAAATGCGATCGACATTGCCACTCCTTACGATATCATTATCGACGGCACGGACAACTTCCCGACTCGGTATTTGATGAACGACGTTTGCGTGCTTTTAAACAAGCCCAACGTCTACGGTTCCATCTTCCGATTTGAAGGGCAAGCAACAGTTTTCAACTACGAAGGCGGCCCGAATTACCGCGATTTGTACCCAGAACCCCCGCCTCCTGGGATGGTTCCTTCTTGTGCAGAAGGCGGCGTTTTAGGCGTTTTGTGCGGAGTTGTCGGTTCTATCCAAGCAACGGAAGCTATCAAAATTATCTTGGGTCAAGGCACTACTTTGAGCGGCAGACTGTTGCTTTACAATGCCTTAGATATGACGTTCCGACAATTGAAACTGCGGCCGAATCCTGTGCGTCCGGTAATTGAAAAGTTAATCGATTACGAAGAATTCTGCGGCATTCCTCAATCAAAAGCGCAGGAAGCAAGTCAGCAAACGCAAATTCCTGAGATGACTGTCGCAGAACTTAAAGAGTTAATCGACAGCGGTGCGAAGGATTTTGTATTGTTGGATGTTCGGAATCCCAACGAGTATCAAATTTGTCAAATTCCTGGGTCGGTTTTGGTTCCTTTGCCGGATATCGAACACGGCGCAGGTGTCGCCAAGGTCAAGGAATTGTTGAACGGCCACCGCTTGATTGCACACTGCAAAATGGGCGGACGTTCTGCGAAGGCTTTGGGGATTTTGAAGGAAGCTGGAATTGAGGGGATTAATGTTAAGGGCGGGATTACTGCTTGGAGTGAAGAAGTAGACCCATCTGTACCTCAATATTAAGGTTAATCTTTTTCTGGGGCGGGTGATTTGCCCGCCCGGAACCGGGATTATTGGGGTGGCAACTGTTTATTTCTATTTAGTAGATTCTTGAACTTACCTAGTAGATTCTTGGAATTGGCACTCAACATAACCACACCCCAAACTAGAGCCCCGGCCCCGATACTAATCAACAATACGAAGGCAAAAGAATTAATTCCCACCTTCAGGAAAGGCAAAGGCAAAGCAACAATTTGATTCGGCGGGTCTTGTTTAATTAAATAAGGAGAACTTCCAGCCACTACCCCGGCTACTCCCAAACCAAAGCCGACAGCTTGAATCGTTACCTCTAGTTTGGCATTCCGATAAGCTTCTTCGATCGCCACAATAGCTCGAATTGCCTCGGTTGCTTGGTCTAGCAAGCCCGAACCGTGTTTGAAATAGCCTAAATCTGCTTGAATCTGCCTTTGAAACTGCGGGCAAGTTTCTTTACTAAATGCTGCGAGGAAACTTAAATCTGCATCACTATCATTGTACTTTTTAGCTGCTTTGATGTGAAAACTTATTTCATTTAATTTATTATGGTAATTTTGGGCGTTAATGGCGATCGTATTTTCCCGAACCTGCAAATCACTCAGCAACCGGGCATACTTCACAGCCCGCAGCGGCATCTCAATCATCAGACGTTTGAGATATTCTAATTCCTGCTGCTTTAAACCAGCACCTTTAGATCCCCGCTGCGGAGATTGTTCCCGCTGCAAATACTTAAAAGTATTGTCAATATCCAGTTCAATTTGTGTGTATTCCTCGCGAGTCACCAGGTAAAGCTTGCGGCTATCGTGATAAGCGCGAAGAATCTTATTTCGGTACAAAAACAAATCCATAAAATCACTGTACCGCGTCTCATCCCAGATTTCATCAGTTGCGGAAGTGTTGAAAAACCAGATAATAACGTGACAGTAACTCTCGGGCTGACTCGGATTGCCGTACTCCAAAATCGGACTGCCGAACAATTCGCCTTGACGGTAAAAATCCGGCAGATTTTCACCGCAAATCAACTTTTCCAGACACTGTTTGCCTAAATTTTTGAGAAACTGCGAATCTTCCCGCGCCGCCTGATTTTGTTCGATACTCAGCCAAGCCGTAAGCAGCAGAGTTTGCCCGAAATAACTCTGCACAAAATCCGGCAGCAAGCAGTTATCGGGATTAAACTCCTGGAAGATGCTAACATCGACAGCAGGTGTTTTAATGCTGTTAAGTTTTTCAGGAACAAAAAATTTTAAACCCAGGGCATAGCTGTCATCAATTCGCAGCGGTTGGGCAAAACCCTTGACAGGAATTTGCTGATTGTCAACCGAAAGATTCTTATCAAAGGGTAGAGAATTGCGGTTGCCAACAACTTGTTTATTAATCAGGTTAACTCGGAAGCCGACAGGTTCTTCTTTTTTGTGCAAATAGCTGTCATTAAATTTTGTACTGACTGCTAATTTAGTTTGCAAAATCTCATCGCACTTCTGCCACAAACTGGCGAATTCCACAGGGGAATTAGACTCTGAGTCTAGGGCGTTGCAGAGGTGAAAGGCAAATAAATAGACGTTGGGGGCATAGATTTTGCTAGTTGGAGTCATTGCTGGTATTTGATTGATTATTTGCTGCGATTTGTTGATTTTTTTTGTAGCTATCTTCAATGCTGGTACGCAGAGTTTGAGTGATATTGGTTAGTGGCGGTGTTGTACTTGGGGTGGGTTCGCCCGCATCGTCGAAATCTTTTCCCAGACAATCTCTTAATTGTTCTCCCAATCCATTCTTGCCACACCACTTGCTGATAGTAAAAGCAATGGGAAACAATTCATCATCTGCGGATTCTGCTATTTCTTCCTCTAATTGGGGTAATCTTTTCCAGGCTGTCGGCGTGAAGATACTCGGATTTTCGTGCAGCCATTTGAGAAAGATAGCGATCACTTTTTCAGGTTCCATTGTAATTACTCCCGTGATTTAAAAATATAATTTTGTAGGGGTGGGTTTCACCAACAATAAATGCCTGAAATCGACAATCTCTCAAACCCGCCCCCACCCAACGAAAAATCATCACCTACATTTTAACATTTGATGCAAATTTCAGGTTGATGTGGGTTATTGGTGGGGCGGGGCGGGTTTATCTAGATTGTTGGTAATCGTTATATATTGTTGGTAAAACCCGCCCCTACAAAATCCTGATGGCACACCTAACTTAATATCCCGTCGCACAGAATGCCGCCCAATATTTCGGATCGCGGAACGGCTGTTCCTCACTCGAACACACTAACCATAATTCCACACTTTGTCTAGACTTTTCATCTAAATTTAACAATCCTACCCAAACTCGAAAATCCTCCATACTCACCCCGCGCATCCAGTTTTGTGCCGCATTCAAAGCGACTGCTACTGAATCTGCATCCGGCAATTCTTGATAAAATTTAATCATCAAAATTGCGGTGGCAAAATCATCGACAGCCCACAGACTGCTGACAACATTCATGCTACCCGCATACAAAAAACCGCTGGGTAAACCAATGTATTCATCGGTCATTGCGGTTGAGTCGGTTAACCCGGTTTCGCAGGCGGAAAGTGTGACGAGACTGCACTGCGGTAACTGCAAATCGGCAAAGATTTCTCGCAGGGTGAGGCATCTTTCTGGGATGGCTTTTCTGCCGCTGCGTAGGGTGACATAGCGCTGTTTTTCATCGGGCTGATTTGACTCTGGGGGCGGGGGTGAGGTTTGCGGTTCCAGGGAATCGGCTAAGACTCAATACGGTTCAGTTAAGGCTCAAATAGTGGTAAATTAGGTATGGTGTCCAAAAATGGAGAGCAAGTAAGGTGCAT
>NZ_JAUBRM010000111.1:0-16665 GCF_036701905.1 Microcoleus sp. MON2_D5 | reverse complement strand
CTCATCTTTTTTCACAGTTTTACTAGCTTTTTCATTTTGGCGCTTTTTTCATATATTTGCAAAAGTGAGATGCACCCCAGGATTGAGAGGGTTGTCGTCGAGATCAAGCCGTTGCAACTGGGTGAGGGATGCAAGGGCCTCTGGCAGTTCCCTCAGTTGGTTGTTGGAGAGGTAAAGCCGTTGCAACTGGGTGAGGGATGCGAGCGACTCTGGCAGTTCCCTCAGTTGGTTGTTGGAGAGGTAAAGCCGTTGCAACCTGGTGAGGGATGCGAGCGCCTCTGGCAGTTCCGTCAGTTGGTTGTTGGAGAGGTAAAGCCGTTGCAACCTGGTGAGGGAGGCGAGCGCCTCTGGCAGTTCCGTCAGTTGGTTGTAGGAGAGGTCAAGCCGTTGCAACCTGGTGAGGGATGCGAGCGCCTCTGGCAGTTCCGTCAGTTGGTTGTTGTGGAGATCAAGCTGTTGCAACTGGGTGAGGGAGCGTATCGCCTCTGGCACTTCCGTCAGTTGGTTGTAGGAGAGGTAAAGCTGTTGCAACTGGTTGAGGGAGCGTATCGCCTCTGGCACTTCCGTCAGTTTGTTGTTGTCGAGGTCAAGCCGTTGCAACTGGGTGAGGGATGCGAGCGCCTCTGGTAGTTCCGTCAGTTGGTTGTAGGAGAGGTCAAGCCGTTGCAACTGGGTGAGGGATGCGAGCGCCTCTGGTAGTTCCGTCAGTTGGTTGTACGAGAGGTAAAGCTGTTGCAACTGGGTGAGGGATGCGAGCGCCTCTGGCAGTTCCCTCAGTTGGTTGTTGTAGAGGTGAAGCTTTTGCAACTGGGTGAGGGATGCGAGCGCCTCTGGCAGTTCCCTCAGTTGGTTGTTGTAGAGGTAAAGCTGTCGCAACTGGGTGAGGGATGCGATCGACTCTGGTAGTTCCGTCACTTGGTTGTAGGAGAGGTCAAGCCGTTGCAACTGGGTGAGGGATGCGAGCGCCTCTGAAACTGCCGTCAGTTTGTTGTTGTCGAGGTCAAGCCGTTGCAACTGGGTGAGGGATGCGAGCGCCTCTGGCAGTGACCTCAGTTGGTTCTTGTCAAGGTAAAGCAGTTGCAACTGGGTGAGGGATGTGATCGACTCTGAAACTGCCGTCAGTTTGTTGTTGGAGAGGTAAAGCTGTCGCAACTGGGTGAGGGATGCGATCGACTCTGGTAGTTCCGTCAGTTGGTTGTTGGAGAGGTAAAGCCGTTGCAACTGGGTGAGGGATGCGATCGCCTCTGGCAGTTCCCTCAGTTTTAGACCCCCTAAATCGAGTGCTATTGCTCCCTCTCGCCGTGCCTGTTCAATGCGTTGCTGTGCTGCCCGATCGCCCTTATTTCCTAACATTGCCAATTCCTTGTTTTGATTTTTGTATATAAGTACGATCGCCTTTTGAGATGACTCGGGCGATCGCCAGACATGATTTGATTTTGAATATTGCTTAATCTCACTTCAAAATAACATCAATATTTTGTCGATCGTGAGCTTTGAGCAAACTCGCCGGATCGGGCCCAGCGGGGATAATGCAGCCGGGATTCAGCGGGAACAAATTGCCGTAATAATCGCGCTTCACAGCCTCCAAATCGCAAGTGCCAGCAACTCCCGGCAACTGGTACAAATCGCGCAGATAAGCTCCCAAATGCTCGTAATCTTGAATGCGGCGCACATTGCATTTGAACAAGCTGTAGTAAACGGCATCAAAACGGAATAGAGTAGTAAAAAGCCGCACGTCTGCTAATGTCACCCGATCGCCACAAAGGTAACGACTCCTCCAGAGCGAGCGATCGATCTCGTCTAAAACAGCAAACAATTCACTGCAAGCCGAGTCATAAGCAGCTTGAGATTGCGCGAAACCGCAGCGATAAACGCCGTTATTCACCGATTGGTAAATCTTCTCATTCCACTCGTCAATTTGCAATCGCAAATCCAGAGGATAAAGATCCATTTGAGGATTGCTAGCAAACTCGTTAAACTCCGAGTTTAGCATCACAATAATTTCCGAACTCTCGTTATTGACGATCGTCTTTTTCGAGTCATCCCACAGCACCGGCACTGTACACCGCCCCTGATAGCCCGGTAAAGCCAACTGGTAAAGTTCGGGCATCGTGTTGCAGCCAAAAGCCTCCGACTCCATCACCCACATTCCCCCTTCAGAGGGATAGACAATCGACACCGATATCGCATCTTCCAGCCCTTTGAGCGCCCTCGTCACCAGAGTGCGGTGCGCCCAAGGGCATCCCGTACCCACGAAGAGGCGATACCGTCCCGCAGCGGGCCCGTGAGGGTTGTCTGGTGCTGTGCTGACAAAGTTGCGGAAACTGCTGCTGGGGCGAATGTATGCTCCGGTGCGATCGGGCGGCGCTAGTTTTGACATCATTAATTGCCACATTGATGTCCAGACAAATTTGCCGAGCTTGACTGTTACGGATGAAGGAAGCGATTTGTTTTTCACAATGCGATTAAAAGAGGTTTGCTAAACATAATCTGCTTATTTTAACTCAAGTTTGTTCCCTCGTTCCCAGGCAGAGCCTGGGAACGCAGATCCAGAGGCTCTGCCTCGCTCTGTTCCCTCACCTGGGAACGATTTTTCTAGGATCTGCCAGAGGCTATTTCAGCATAAGCTCGATCTATCAATCGGCGAGCAACCGTCTGAATTCCCGTATGTTCGTAATAATTGGTAGTCATGTCTAAAAACGCGGCGACATAATCCAATTTGTCATCGGTAACATCAACGTATTGCTTGAGATGGCCCAAAACTATGGCGGGAGTTAAGCCGCGAGACTGTACTAAATTGTTCATCCAACCTTGCGCTGAGGCGAAAGTTGCTGTCACAAATCCGAACTTTTGTGAATTATTTGCGCCGGGAATTAGGTTGCTGATATTTTGGAATGTTGAGTTTTGCTGCAAGGTTGAAGGATTCAATCCGCCTATGGTATTTTGTGCTACTCGAATGAAGTCCGGGCCAAGGGGAATTAAACCGTCAGCACACACTAAAGCAGCCATCCGCATCACAGATTCGCCTTTGTAATGGGATAAATAATTACCAAAGCTTCCCACATTGTCAAGGGAAATATTATTAAGTTTGCAGAAGGCAATTAGCTCGATCGCCACTTTGACGCACAAGTCGATCGTTTGAGTGGTGTCAGCTTTGGGAGTGAGGCGGTTGAGAAAGGAAAGAAAGCCGATGTTTTCGCCGATTTTATTCGCCATAGCCGTTGCACCTAACGCACTGTCGGCGCTGTCTGCTAACTGGTAAAGCCTGACTACGCCTTGATATGGCTCGTTGGGGTTAGCGTAAAGCTCGATCGCGCGATCGCGAATTTTCCCAACTAATTTGCGCTTTGTTTCCCCTGTGACCGCTTGAATAGTATTATCAAAACCCGTGAGATTGTTCCACTCCCCCGGAACTACAAAATCGAGAGATTTTAACATCTTCACAGTGACGCCATTAGACGGCAAATTGTCAACCAATTCCACAATAGATTTGCTCATCACAAACTCCTGAATAGCCAGATTTAAAGTGTTCTATCAAATACTCCAACTTCGGCAAATCCGATTCCAGATTCCAGATTAATTCCCCAGAACTAAGTAGGTAAGCACAAATAAATATTAGACCACCCGATCCAGTTTGGCAATCTTCAGAGCTTTTCTCTCTTCTCTAACTCTGCGTTCTCTGCGCCCCCAGCGGTTCATTTAAAAAAAGTCTTTTCCACAAAACATTTGCATTTCACTCGCCAGCACAAAGTTAAGTTTCATTATATTGACAGACTCAAAATCGCCTAAATGTGTTAAAATGGATGGCGCAAAATAGAAAAAGATAAAATATGACTCTTGCAATTAACACAACTCCGGGATTAGCCTCGCGCTTAGTAAATGGCGTACTTTCCATCAAGCCTTTGGCTAATCTAGCCAAGCACCAAGCGCGGGAAATGATGATAAAAAGAGCCGAAAAAATCGGAGTGCATTGGCGACAAGACTCCCAAGCACTTTTAGCTCGAAATTGGGATGCAGAATTGCTCAGCGTCCAAAATCCCGATCTTGTTTACCCGAAATATTATCTAACTTCATTCCACGCTTATGAAAAAGGTAATATGAGTTGGGAAGCTGCTACAGAAGTTGAAGTTGCCGCCCGTACAGTTCACGCCGGAATTTGGCCGGAAGCGGGTGCAGAAGGCGATGCTAAACTCCGTGCCAGCTATCACGAAGTCATCAAATCTCAAATTGCTTCTTCACCGCAAGATATTGTTGATTTGGGATGCAGCGTGGGAATGAGTACCTTTGCTCTTGGGGAGGTTTACCCGGAAGCGAAGATGACTGGGGTGGAGTTGTCGCCTTATTTTTTAGCAGTTGCTAAATACCGTTCTCAACAGCGAGAAGCTGAATCTTTAAATGAAAAATCTCCGACTTGGGTTCACGCTGCTGCGGAATCTACGGGTTTGCCGACGGCTGCTTTTGATTTAGTTTCTATTTGTTTAGTTTGTCACGAATTGCCGCAGAAAGCTACTAGAGAAATATTCCGGGAAGCGAGGCGTTTGCTACGTGTTGGCGGACATTTGACAATTATGGATATGAATCCTCAGTCGGAAGTTTATGCCAAAATGCCTCCTTACATTTTGACTTTGCTCAAGAGTACGGAACCTTATTTGGATCAGTATTTTGGGTTGGATATCGAGCAAGCTTTAGTTGATTCCGGTTTTGCACAGCCGACAATCACTTGCAATACAGTCCGACACCGGACTATTGTTGCTAAGGCAATATAGCGGTTTTCAGTAGAGTGAAGTACAGATATCGGGTAGGACACGGCACTGCCGTGTCTAAAGCTGTATTTATTTAATTCGATTGAAAACTGCTATAAATGGTAAAGTTGCATAGATATTATTCAATCCTTGGGGCGGTGCGTGAGTGTAAATAGTCTAATCTGTGGATTTAAAAATTTCTGCGACCGCGCCCCCTAATGATAAAAAATTGCGATGCTACCGGATTTGATATTAGACAGGCGTAGAAGCTATTCACAGCGCCATTTGTTAGACATTTTGATAGAACCCTAAAAGTAGGACATCTTCATGAACCCGACAGCCCCCTCTCAAAACGTCATCGATTGTTTGCAGGTTATCTTGGATGCTACTGCATCGAAGAATTACGAGCTTTTTACTACAGTCGGTGATGCAGGCTACAAAACGAGCATTACACAAAAAATGTTTGACGATGTTAGCGAGCAGCTTGCTTCCCGCCTGCAAAAGGGATACTCAATTAATTATTTTGGTGAGATAAAACAAGGTAATTCTCCGATTTATTTGTGGAAGCTGAGTTTTGAAGATGGTGGAGATGAATTTGTGGCACACATGACTATGAATGGAGACAAAGTTGCTGGGATTTTCATCGAATAACATATCTTGCTTGGCACGGTGTTTCACTGAATCTAACGCCGATCGCCCACAACCGTTAATCGAAATCGATCGGGTGGTACAAAGGTGATTCCCCGGCGCGCCGGACGAATTGGCCGATCGAGATTCGATACAAACTCACGCGAAGACAGCACCGTTGCTAAAACAAGTTTCATTTCAAACATCGATAACGCCATCCCGATGCAGCTTCGACTCCCGCCTCCAAACGGTAAAAATTCAGAGGCGGAAAACTTGCGTTCTAAAAAGCGATCCGGATTGAATTGAGCGGGATTTTCGTAGGTTTCAGGCCGACGGTGGGCCAAATAGACACAGGGGATTAAAATCGTTCCCGGTTGATATGTATAGCCTTCGAGTTCGATCGTCCGTTTCACCTTGCGCGGCTGCGAAATTAAGGCAATTGGATAAACCCGCAGCGCTTCCTTGCAGACTGCTGTTAAGTAGGGCGACTGCGAAAGGGCGATCGGATCGGGATTTTCGCCCAGTTCATCCAATTCCTGCCGCAATCTAGCGAGACATTCGGGAAACTGATGCAGCCAGTAAAACGCCCAAGTCAAGGCCGATCCAGTCGTTTCATGTCCCAACAACAACAGCGTCATCAACTGATCGCGCAATTCTCGATCGCCGATGGATTCGCCGCTGTCGTCGCGGGCCATCATCAACACTGACAGAATATCCGTGCGAGACGAATCGAGAGAATGCGATCGCCTCTCGGCAATTTCCGCATAAATCAGCGAGTCAATCTGCGCCATCTGCTGCAAAAACTGCCCCCACGGGCTCCAAGGCCCTAAATTTTGCTGCAACGGTTCAAAGAAAAATTGCATGGAGTACAGCTCAGAGGTAATCGCCTCTAAAAGCTTGCTGAGCAATTGTTTCAGTTGTTCGTAGCGCTCTCCCGGCACTAATCCAAAGACGACTTGCAATATTACTTGCAGCGAAATTTCTGACATTTCTTCGCGGACTGCGATCGCATCTGGGGCTTTCCAGTCGATCGTCTGCTTTTTCGTCAAATCAACAATCAAATGTCCTTGACTGTGCAACTGTTCCCGATGCAGCGCGGGCATTAATAGCTGTCGCTGTCGCAGATGTCGCGGCCCTTCATTCATAATTAGGGATTCATTTCCCACCAGCGGGCGAAATACGTTGGTCACTTTGCCAAACTCAAAGGCATCGGCTAACGTCGTAAACACCGCCTGAATCGCTTCTGGACTGCCCAGAAACACCACGGGGGGCGAAGAGGGCCCCAACACGCGGGCGGTAAATGTATCGCCGTATTTGGCAGAGTAGCGATCGAAAAATGCGATCGGGTCAGCTACCAGCGAAAGCGTTTGGAACAGAGCAGGAGAACGAGATCCGGTAGGCAGCGTCATTGCAAAACTGGCGATACACAATATTTCTAGTGTATTTTGACATACTCCGAAGTCCTCGATCGACCTTGCAGCCTGAAATTTATCTGCGATCGATTGCGAAGGCCACTAGCAAAAATAGTAATGCTATCGGGAGCGATCGCAGATTGTACGGCTAGCTTCCCAACCTAACATGACTGTTTTACGCTCTACTCCCCAGCAATAGCCACCGAGTTCTCCAGATTCTCGAATGACTCGGTGACATGGAATTAGATAGCCAATCGGATTGTGACCGATCGCATTTCCTACAGCTCTAGCAGCAGTTGGGCGTGCTACCATTTGAGCTATAGTTTGATAGGTGGCGATCGCACCAAATGGCAATTTCAAAAGTGCTCGCCAAACTTGAATTTGAAAGTTAGTGCCTTTTACCAAGAGCGTTAGTGGTTTTTGCTCGCTGAGAGTTTCTGAATTGAAAATCAGGTCGCGCAATGATTGAGTGGCTTGGTCATCACGAATGATTTCAGCTCTTTTCCAGGTCAATTGCAGTCTTTGTTCGGCGGTTTGTTCCTGTGTTGTATCCAAGAAATAAAGATTACAAATACCACGGGCAGTTGTCGCGATTAGAGATTTGCCAAACGGGGTCTCCTGAATGCCATAGCGAATTTGCAAACCTGCTCCGCCTGCTTTGAACTCCCCGGGTGACATTGCTTCTAAGTTCACAAATAAATCGTGTAATCGTCCGGGACTCGATAGTCTCACGTCCAAGGTTAGGTCGAGAAGGCTTTTAGTGTGAGTGATTTTTGACTTGGCATATTCAACTGTCAGATATTGCAAAAACCGCTTGGGACTAATGCCGGCCCATTGAGTAAATAGCCGTTGAAAATGATATTCACTCAGTCCTATGTGTTGGGCCACAGTTGCCAGATTGGGCTGGTTTAGGTGGTGTTGTCGCATAAAGGCGATCGCCCGAGCAATCCGGTGATAATCTTCGCTAGCATAGACACTCGCATTCTGCATCGAAATCATCTAGTCTAAGTCAAGGGAATTTTGATGTTTCCTTACTTTAGCCATAGAGTAGGCTCAAAGCCACCCGTTTCTTGCGGTGAATGCAGTCAGTCGATTTTAGATTTTAGATTTTAGATTGAAGAAAGCGACCTCACTGCTAAACCCGGGGGCTTGCGATGAGGATTCAAAGCTTTTTTCTCGCTCCACCGATGCTCGGGCGACTTGTAACCAAATTTATTTCGGTCAGTCAATTAACCGAACTTTCGCTCTCACCCTCCGCGCAACTGCGTCACCAAGTGAACTAATTCCGGTAAAATTAGCTTTTCCACAGCTAGTTTTACACCATTGCTAGAGCCCGGAAGAGAAAAGACTAACTTGCCTTGATACACCCCTGCAACGGCGCGAGAGGCGATCGCTCTCGAACCAATTTCTTGATAGCTCAAAAACCGAAATATCTCACCAAATCCTGGTAAAATCCTGTCTAGCAAACTCTCCATCACATCATAAGTCGTATCTCGGGGAGCGATGCCCGTGCCGCCGTTAAAAATGATTGCATCCACATCTTCACGCTGGGAAAAAGCCTGCATTTGCAATACAATTTTGGCCGCATCATCTTTAACAACAGTGTAAGCTACCACCGAGTGACCCGCATCTTTTAGCAGCTTCTTAGTTAACAAGCCGCTATTGTCTGTTTCAGCCGAGCGCGTGTCGCTAACAGTAATGATAGCGCAATTTACGGTTATTTTAGATAAGTCCGGGTGAGGAATTTGCGTCATATAACAGATGTTGAAGGAAAAAGGAAGAAGCAAGAAGGAAGAGGGAATCAGGAAAAGGGAAGAGGGAAGAAGTCATTAGTTAGTTGTGATTTGTTCGTTGTTAGTTATTCATTATCAAATAACTAATAACCAATAACCAATAACCCATGCCCCATACCCCATGCCCCATGCCCCATGCCCTATGCCCCATCAATTATGCCTTGCTAAATCCTAAGCCGTTTGCTTCCGAGTAGCGTTCCATAAAACGCATAAATCGATCCCATTCTGCGGGATTTCTCATTAGATAAAGAGCTTCCAAACCAGCAGGCTGACCGTTGATGAACTTAGCCTTAACCTCGCGAGTGAGGATTTCGCCTTCTTCGTCGATCATGTACATTCCAGTAATGTCTTCGGTACTGGTGCTGCTGAGAGCTTTGGGATTTTCAAAGATAAACGTGGCAGTGCCTTGAGCTCCCGTTTTAGAACGGGTTAGGCGCACTTCGGGCACAGCATCTTCGTCTATACCCCGAGAAAATTGAATTTTAGCCATAATCTGACAGTCGAACCTTAAGGATTGCTTAATTTCTTAATGTTTAATCATAAAACGATTCGGGTACTCGCAAATCAAGACTTGGGAGAGTGGAAGCGGGTGAGAGTGGGTGAGAGTGGATGAGAGTGAGGCAATCGGAGACAAGGGCGAGGGGATATGGGTTGGTTCTTTGTACCCCAAGTTATCCTCTCCCTTGTCTCCCAATTCCCTTAGACGATGTAAGGAGAGTTAATAGGATCGGCGCGGTTTGTGGCTACCAGAGTTTGGTAGATGAGGGCGGATATCTCGCCACGGGTGATATCGTGGGCGGGGCAAAGCTTTTCGCGCGCGGGATAGTTGACCACGATTTTGCGCTCTGTGGCGGTTGCTATCTCGTCGGTGGCAAAACTGGGAATCTGAGCTCGATCGACATAAACGCTCAAAGAATTGGGGTTGCCCCCCGCCAACTGCAAGCCGTTTACCAAAGAAACGATCGCCTGAACTCTAGTCAAATTCTGCTCCGGGCGAAACGTGCTGTCTGGATATCCAGCCAAAAAGCCAGCTCGATTAGCTTGGTCGATCGCTCCCTTGGCCCAAAAATCCGCCGCCACATCCTTAAAAACCGTCGCCTCACGGCGCGGCACCAATTCAAACGCCTTCGCCAACATAGCCGCATACTGAGCTCTAGTTACAATCTCGTAAGGTTGAAAAGTGCCGTTGGGAAACCCGCTAACAATATTCCTCTTTGCCAAGCGATCGATAAAATCCTTCGCCCAATGCGTGCTGATGTCGCTAAACTTTAGCCCGCCAGCAGTCGGAGTTGGCGTCACATTGCCCAAATCAAATAAACCTTTCACCCGCGAAGAATTGAGCTGATTTCCCACCGCAGAAATCTTAACCCCAGTCGCGTTTTGCAAGTCTAATTCACCGTTATTCAGAAAAATATTGCCGCCCAAATCTTGAGCAGTACCAATATCTGGCAGCGACTTCCCCCCCGCCGTCAAACCGTCTTCGGTATTTTTTTCAATGCGATTCTTGCGTAAAATCGGCTGAGATTCCCCCGCTAAAACGATACCGGCTCGATTTTCCAAAATTTGGTTATCAACAATCAAAGGAGCCGACTGAGCTTGCAGAGAAATGCCGAAACCCGTCTTTTGAAAAATATTGCGCCGTATTGCTCCTTTAGCAGTTCCCGCCATAATCACCCCAGCGGCTGAGTTTTCCACAAATATGTTGTCGAGAATCGCAGGATTAGCAGTGCCCGTGGCAAAAACGCCTTCGCCCTTACAAAGTGTGAAAGTGCAGTTAGCCACAGTCGGAGAAGTTGACTCAATCCAGACTCCCGTGCCGCCACTATCGAGATTAGTAACAGTTACTCCGCGCAATTCCGAATTAGTTGCTAGCAGTATCGTGATATTTTGGCCTGCAGCGGTGGGACTGACAAATTTGCCGCTGCCTTGAATCAGAATGCCTCTACCTTTGTTAGTTTCATTGCCAATAACTTTTACTCCCGAGGGAATTTCCAAGGGGAATTTTTCGCCACTAGCAGCGCTGTAAGTTCCCGGTGCTAATTGAATAGTGCTTCCCGATGCAGCGCGGGCGATCGCGCGGGCTATAGTTTTGAATGGAGCCGATTGGGTGCCGACTGCGGAATCGCTGCCTGTTTGCGGGTTGACGTAAAGTGTTGCCATATTTTTGTTAAAGAGATAATTGGCGATCGAGATTTTGTGCAATTTTCATTGTCTGCGAACTTGACCCCGGATTTATATTCACCTTTGATTGCGGAGATTATTTAATTGCACGATATCCGTAATATTACCTCTCAGGAGTGGCAACCGCAGGGGGATTGCCCCTACAAATCACTAAACTATTAATTCTTGGGTCAGAAACCGGGTTTCTTGGCTCCGGTTCAACCTAAAAACCAAGATTTTTAGCTATGAAACCCGTTTATTTCTAGTTCCCCGGCTCTTCCTGAGAACGCATATCCCAAGGCTCGGCCTCGCCTTAATTACGGGTCAATTTCACAATACAAGGCGCATCCAAAACCACTACAGCTTCATTTTGAAAAACAGTACAACTTGTGATTGCTGAAGCTAAGGCTGGAATTTTTCCTTGTTGGATAGAAAGCATCGCCTCCGGTGTAGAATCAAATTGATTTAGCCAGCCATCATCCTTTACATACTGAAGACTCAAAGCATGGTGATCGAGCATCCAAAAATCAATTCCATATTGATTAATAAAATTTTGCAATACAGCTCGATCGGGAGTGTATTGAGCGCGAATTAAATCGTTAAGTCGCTGCCGATATTTGCTGTAGTAGCCTTTCTGATACGGCACTGCATATTCCTTTGCCACCAAAACTGAACGTTGACTAAATGTTGGCAAATGGTCAGTCTCTGCCGCGATTGAAGCAATCAAAATATCTTTAGGTTGTTGCTCAAAAAATTTGTACAAACCCGACATTTTACCTTCTACATAGCCGACTGTGGGAAATTTTTCGACCAAGCAGGGATAAAACACAACGGCGATAGCGATAATCGCTGTCGTAATTAGTGCCACTAGATTTTTTATATCAAATGTTGTTGCGGTTGTTGATGCCCAATAACCGACTCCATCGATAATTAAAGTTAGGGCGATCGCAGTTATCAACACAACAATAAATCGCAAGCTGTAGGCAGTATAGCGACCCGGTTGATACAGCTTAAAAATGGTAGCGTGAGCCGCAAAAAACATCGCTGATGATGCTAAAAATAGCTGAAGCAAAAGCCAGATTTTGCTTTGAATCTGATTTGCTAAGGGAAAAGCCGAGCGCAAAAACAGCAGCAGCGGAAATAACAGCCCGACACAGTGAGTTACAGGCGTAAACAGCGACTTGGGAAACATCCCGCTGCCCCGCCCTGTCAACCAATAATCTTTAGGATTGGGACGAAAAAAAGCATTTCTGCCGCTGGGAACAAATTCGGCCATTTGCTTCGCTTCTGCTGCGGTATAAGTTGGGCCAAATTCAGAGTTATCTAAGGCATAGGGCAGCATTACTAAAAAGATTAATCCCAAACCTGTAGTGCAAAATAGGTAATTAGTTCGATCGCCCGACAAGCGCAAACCGCCGTTTTTCCAGCATAGCAGCCGCAAAACTAAAATTCCGGCAGCAACCAAGGCGTAAGGAGGATAGAATAGTCCGATCAGCGCGATCGCTCCCAAACAAGGCAGCAACGAACTGCGCGACAAATAATATAAAAAACCCAGAAATATCGGATATATAAAAGCTCTTGGCGTTGTAGAAGCCAAATCGTCAGTCATCCACATATGCTGATTTAACAGCAAAGATGCAATAAATCCAGTCATCGGTACTGGCAGCATTTCTAGGCAAAGACCAAAACAGTAATAAGTCGAGATTAACGCGAGAAATAGCGGCAATATTTTGTGAAAAAATAGCGGATGAATGCCAACTGTTGCGGCTAATTTGTAGAGCGTGCTGTATCCTGCGGGGGCGACTGATTGAAAGTAATTAGCAATGAAATCGTTGGGGAATAATTCAGGATCGACAAACCGCATCATCCAGAAAACGTGCTGCCTCGCATCGTCTTGCACCATATACTCGGCCCTGAAGGCTTGCTTGAGTCCTAAAAAACCATAAAGTGCAGCAAATGTCAAGCTCAAAGTCAACCAAAATATTGTGTGCGATCGGGATTTGCGATCGACTGTAGCAGTTAGAAATTTGTGCAACCGAGCTATTAATACCATTAGAGATTTGAGATTCGAGATTAAAGAATGGGGAATGACTGATTCTCAAACCTACGATTATATCATGCCCCGTCAATTACCCCTAATAAAAACCGCTTTACTTTCAATTTCGCCCGATTTTAGATCATTTTCCAGGCCGCACACCCGCAATTTTAAGGCGAATCCGATACAGACTTGTATTTGCCGTAATATAAAGCGTTTTGCGATCGCTTTCTCCCCAAGCCACATTAGTCGCCGTCTCAGGCACAGAAATCCTCCCCAAAAGCTTGCCATCCGGCGATAAAATCCACACTCCCCCCGGCCCGGTGCTGTAAACATTCCCCTCTAAATCAACTTTTAAACCGTCGGGAACTCCGCCTTTAGTGGCGGCATCTTTTAACTCCGCAAAAAGCCGCTGGTTGGTCACAGTTCCGTCCGATTTTACATCGAAAACGGCAATGTATCCCGCTTCCGAGTTGTTGACATAAAGCTTTTGCTCGTCGGGTGAAAAGGCAATGCCATTCGGCAGCACCAAATCCTTAACCAGCAGAGTTAATTTCCCGTCTGGTGCCAACCTGTAAACACCGTAAAAACCCAATTCTTCCTGGTCTTTACTAACACCGTAGGACGGATCGGTAAAATAAATGCTGCCGTCGGATTTAACAACCAAATCGTTCGGACTGTTGAGCCGCTTGCCCTCATATTTATCCGCCAATGTGATAACTTTGCCATCTTTTTCAGTGCGGGATACGCGACGATTTTCGTGTTCGCCAGTAAGTAAGCGGTTTTCTTTGTCTAAAGTATTTCCGTTGGCTTTTCCCGAAGGGGTGCGAAATACCTCAACTTGCTGATTAGAGGCTAATTTATAGATAATATTGGCGGGAATATCGCTGAACAGCAAAAAGCCGTCTGGATGCCAAAGCGGGCCTTCTATAAATTGAAAATTGCCAGCGACTTTTTCTAATTTCGCACTGTCATCAAGAATATCTTGCACGGCGTTTTTTTTCTCCTTGTTTTCCGTCTGGGCGGTCAACTTTGTTAAGTTACCCCTGAGTTTTTGGCTGGGGTTGCTGACTGCTAAACTTAATACTATCAACAACAAACTAATTGTAGCAATTTTGATTGTCATGTTTGCTCATAACTGAATTACTCCCTTCCCACCCTAAAATTACCTATCTCCTTCTTTACTTCTTCCTTTCTTTGTGATAAAAGCGCTATCCCGCCGCGTAGCTAACAGGCCGAAAGCGGTTCGTCAACTCACTATTTTGATAAAAAAAGATAGTTTAGAGCGGTATTAAATTATATAGTACCGTATGTAACAAAAAAAAAGAAGCTCGCATTTTCGAGCTGAATTATATTTAACTTAAAACGTTTCACCTGTCAACTTTCAAGCAGCAAATGATATAAATAGCGAGGCAATACCGATCGCGATCGCCCCTATACCCATCACAACAGACCAGAAGCGGTGATAACTCTTAACCGTAGTACCGCTATCGCTTTCAAGCTGAATCAAATCCATCCAAGGTGCAACACCCCGACGGAACCAACCCAAAGCGCTAACATCCATTCCAATCAAGCTTTCAACCCGTTTCATGCCAAACAGAAAATTACCAACTGGCCCAAAACGAGAAGCATAGCGCAGATAAATCATTCCCGTTCTGTCTTGCAATTTCAAATCAGAACCGAAGGTATAACCCGCATCGCCGCGACCAATTAATTCGCCTTGCAGTTGCGCCGGTTGACCCCGCAAAGGACTTGCGTAAGGATCAGACATTAAGGTTAAAACATCCAAATGTTCTGCTTGTTCGTAATTCGGGAACATCACCCAAGTCTTGAGCAAAATTCGTGCACCCAAAGCGATTAAAGGACAAGCAACCATCATCATCGGGTTTACAGCATACAGCGAAATGCCGATCGCACAACCCACCGCTAAGCCCAGAGTTTCTGCACTGTACAGCAGCAAATCGAACACAAAATTGCCGTACAATCTCCGCTTGCTCAAATCGTTGCCTTCGCCGACAATCCGGCCCATGTCAAACTCAACATCCAAGCCTAATTGTTCGGCATAAGTGCTCAAAGCGCGAACTCGTTTACCAGTCAGCGGGTGAGTCGAGTTCAACTCCATCCACCAACCCCAGGGATTAAACATATCCCACAAAAACACTCGCCCAATCTTTTCCGGTTCCGAAGAAATCCTGTAAGCAGTCCCAGTAGATGTGGCAGCTTTAGCATCGTAAATGCCTAAAGCGCGAGTTCCTTCTAATAAGCGGCTGGGTTCGGTGGCTCTTTGTCCTTCTTCCAAAATACCGTAAGCAATTTTTACCAAAGCGCGAGACAAAGCGTTGGGATTTCCGGTTGTTTCGGCTGCAAAATGGTCGGCAAAATATTCTCGCGTCCGCGACAAATACAGCAATAAATAAGTGCCGGCGATATAAAACAAATAAGCAACAGCAGCTACAGTACCGGCCGCATCTTTAGCTTTCTTGCCACCACTTCGACCCATCCTGTGAGCTGTAGTGTAAATTAAATATAGCCTTTCTCAGAAAGATGAGGTATCATGTTACTGACACTCACTCGTGAGAGTAAAATAGAGAAGATCAGGTCAAATGAACTATAATTATATGGTTGAGTAAAGCCACGCGAAAGCGATACCACACATCATAACATTTTTTTGAAAGCACGATCTGCTTGACTCACAACACGTTTACTTGTACCAAACATCCTACATTGTTAAAAATGAAAGCTTACTCGATTGATTTTCGGCAAAAAATCCTAGATAGTTATCATACGGAACCCCTCTCACAAAAAGCAATAGCTAAGCGTTTTTCTGTAGCCTTGAGCTTTGTACAAAAATTGCTTAAACAATATCGTGAAACAAAAAACATTACTCCGAAAACTGACCGATGTGGAGTCAAAGGCAAACTGAATGCGGAGCAACTACTCATCTTGGCGGAATTGGTGGAAGCTTCGGATGATGCAACTCTTGAAGAACTCCGTTATTTACTTTATGGGAAAATTGGATTTTCCGTTAGTAGAGCAACAATAGGAAGAATGATAAAACTCTTAGACATTACTGTCAAAAAAAACTCTATTCCCTTCAGGCAAAGGCACAGAGCGAGTTCAAATCCTGCGATGTGAGTTCTGGAAAACAATTAAAGAGATTAGTTTAAAAGACTTAATATTCATTGACGAATCGGGAGTTAATTTGGCAATGGTTAGGTTATATGCTAGGTATGCAAAAAGGTGAAAGGACCAAGGGACCAAAACCAACTAAACGTGGCAAAAATGTCTCCATAATTGGAGCAATGTCAGTAAATGAAATCTTAACATCGGTTAATTTAATAGGTGGAACTGATGCAATTACCTTTGAAGCTTTTATCATCAGAAAACTCGTACCAAAACTCTGGAAAGCAGGTTGTGTGGTGATGGATAATTGTCCTATTCACCTGGGAGAAGAAGTCAAAAAAGCGATTGAAAAGAAAGGCGCAAAATTAATATACTTATCACCTTATTCACCAGATTTTTCACCAATTGAGAATCTGTGGTCAAAACTTAAAATCATTCTCCGTTCTATCAAGACTACTAATTATCAAGAGTTAGGAAAAGCCATAGACTTTGCGTTCCGACAAGTTACCTCGTCAAATATTTTTAACTGGTTTACACACTGCTGTTATTGTACCTCATCTTTCTGAGAAAGGCTATATTTAACGTTTCATACCGTAAATGAGCAACGCCTAGGATGTTTGCCGTAGATTTGGGATGTGCCATGTAATAGCAAATCCGGTTTTAATACCCCCTT
Source organism: Microcoleus sp. MON2_D5 (assembly GCF_036701905.1). Lineage (NCBI taxonomy): Bacteria > Bacillati > Cyanobacteriota > Cyanophyceae > Oscillatoriales > Microcoleaceae > Microcoleus > Microcoleus sp. MON2_D5. The sequence continues at coordinate 100 of NZ_JAUBRM010000111.1, read as the reverse complement.
TATTTCTTAGTCCTCCTTTGCTCGCAGGGTAAGAGCATCTCAATTAGGCTTGACACAAGGACTCAGAAGAATCTAATGTAGGGTCAAGAAAACAAGAAAA
>NZ_JAUBRM010000110.1:0-16706 GCF_036701905.1 Microcoleus sp. MON2_D5 | reverse complement strand
TCCTTTCTCTGCGCTGTGCTTATCTCAATGGTCAACTTTCCACTTGATATATGTGCAAAACTGAGATGCACCCGAAAACTAAAGCATCACGAGGGTCAATCAACTGAGTATGTGTTATAACAACGTCAAGATAAAGTTGACGGAGAAAATCCGCTGCGACGGACACTGCATATTCCAGAGTAGTATTTTTATCAGCAAGTGCTTTTAACGCTGAAGCATAAATTGGCTGTAATTTCCATTCGGTGATTCTGACTGCCTCCATCAAAATTTTAGCATCAATGATTGTGTATCTGTAACCCAGATTTGCAAGTTCTAGTGTTGCTTTACTGTAAAGAGATTCGTTAGTATTTTGCTGTATTAAACAGTATCTCAAAACAACTTGCGTCCAAACTCCCGGTACACTCGAATCTGCACCTGCATACCAGCGTAACCACTGATCGTCAGAATATAGAATACGTCCAGGCTCTCCAGCAATTAGCATTGTATCAATAAACACTGCATCTATCGACTCATATAGTTTGGTTCGCTCGTCATGGTTGATATCCAGTTTTCTCTGGCAAGGTAAAACAAAACAATTCTCTCTAACCCAATTAATAATTTGTCCAAAAAAAGTTTTTTCTCGAGCAATCTGTTCTGAAGTAACCTCTTGTTTGATACCTTGCCCATCCTCTACTCCAAAAGTTGTAAATCCCTCACCCTGTAAACCTTGTGCTGTGTCGAGCTTTGCTTGAAACAGGTCGATTGTTGACTGGGCAATTCCAAATTTTCCGAGAAGTCTCACAACATCATCTGCGACCCCTAAATGGTGAAGAGTAACTAATGAGATAGGATCGATAACGATAAGTCCACCCTTTTGAAGAGTGATTAAAGCATCTTCAAACTTCTCCTGTTGGTAGTTAGACCATGCATGAATGAAAGGTGACGATCCAAATGTCAAAATCTGCCAAAGTTTTATTGGATTGCGATTCACCAAAATAGCAACAGTACCAAGAGGAAACTTACCTGAAACATATTCAGATTTGATGAGATTAAAATCCTCTTGATATTGTTGTAATCCTTTAATAAACTGTTGCACCCAATTAGAAGAGGGACTATCTCCCTCCATTGGAACAGCAACCATCCTAAAATCCTTGATATTAATCTGATTTTCTAATACAGAGAAGCTTTGCTTACCTGCCGCACAGTATTTATCTGTGATAGCTAAAATTTTGAAAGCATTACGTCCGAAGTTATCTTCTACTAGAACAATTTCTTCTCCAATATTCTTACCAATCAAGTATTGATAAAGTAATTGGCTAGAATTAAGTTCATACTGGGTTAAATTTGCATCTGGTCGATCTTCAAGGATGTACCACTGGTCTTTACCAAAATTATTCCTCAAGAGAACTCCGCATCCATCTTTTACTGTCTCAAAATTCTGAATGCCCGATTGGATTTTGGTTGCCTCAAGATATGATATCTGATAGAAGGCATGAACTTGCCCATCGTTATAGAAACAATGCCTCATTTCATAAATCACTTCAAAAAAGCTATCGATCCGATCCCTAAATTTATAAAATTGAGCAAGTTTCTTAATGTTAGCTAATTTTAAAGTTTTAATACTTGGTCTTGAATCAAGAAATCGATCTAATTCCTCATATTTTCCTGTAGCATAGTGCACTGATGCCAATAGCAACTGCACTACTACATTATCGGGAAAAATATTGAGGTAATTCTCACAAATTTGCCTAGTAGCATCCATATTACCTATATCGCCATAGATAGAGGCAGCTATTTCGGAGAGAGTCGGTAGAACACCATATTTATCGAGAAGCTGTTGGCATAAATTCAGCGCATCTCTGTAGTTTCCTGCGAAATAGTGAGCTTGTACCAACTGGCGAGAAAGTGCAGTATTAAGGGTTTTATCAACAAAGTGCTCATAAACTTCGGCTGCATCCCGATAGTAACTCAATGAATAAAGAACATCAGCAAGAATAATTTGGGCATGAGTAGAACTTTTGGAAAAAAGAGCCGCTTTAGCTTGTTCAACTAACGCTGGAATATTTTCCTCTGAACCAATATACTTCTGCCACCGGATGTTTTGAATAAGTGTAAAAACGCTTTCTGGGTCTTCGTTGTTTACCTGTTGAAGTATGTCCTCTGCATTCTTGCGATCGTCACGTTCTAAGAACAGGTCAAACTTGAGGCGCTTAGCTTCCTGCTTGAGATATTCAGGACTGTCTGTTTGCAAAAACTGGTTCAATATGTCTTCCGCTTCCTTAACGCGCTTGAGAGCCATTAAGGAGCTAGCAGCTAACAACGATGCTTCTGGTGTTTCGGGAGAAAACAAAATTTGCTGCACATAGTTATAAGCTTCTTCTTCGTTTCCTTTTTCATGGGCTAACAGAGCACGTTGTTTAATCAAGTAAGGCTCTTTGGGTTTTTTCCTAAGAGCAATTTCAATGTCACGAATTGCTTCATCATAATGACCTAGCAATCGCAGAGTTCCTGCTCTATTAACCAACGCTGTGAATTTTAGGTGTGATAAATCATTTGGATTTACGTAGGTTCCTCCCAAAACTTTAGTGAAGAGGGAAACAGCCCGTTCCAAACTATGCTTTTGAGAATCTAATAGCTGACCAGCAGCAATAAGCGGATAGTTTTGAGTAATAGGTTCCATTAAAGCAACACCCAGAAAAGCTTTGACGCTATCCATGCTGCTGCCATTGTTGTTATTAAGAGCAGCTTGCCACCATTCTTCTGCCTTTTCATATAGTCCACGTTTCAGAGCTGCTTCTCCAAGTGCTACCAAAATATCTGTGCATTCGTGGTACGCAGGAGGAATTTGTTCTAGCACTGACTCAATAGATTCTGTGACTGAAGCTATCCGAACACGCAACGAATATGCAAGGGCATTCGCTGGGTTTTTCTGCAATGCTGTCTCAATAAATTTCTCAGCGTTGGGATAGTCTTTTTGAAACACATAGCCCATTGCTGCTAGGGCTAATGCTGCGTCATCTTGCGGATTATATTGCTGTGCTTCCACAAATTTTGCAGCAGCAGCATCACTGCTTTCGTCAAGACCCAGCTTTGCCATACCTAAATTTGTTAGAAGACGATACTTGAGTATGTCATCTAGTTGATACCATAGCTCCGCCTTCAGCATTTCTAGATATTGAACTGCCTGATTGAATTGTCCCTGTTGGATTAAGGTTTGTGCATGATCAATACGTTTATGACGTTCATCAATAAGGCTGCTTGAGCCGCCATTCACTACTTCTTTAACTTGTTTTTCAATTACAGCTAGCAGATTATCAGTAGTTATGCCGTATGACTTAACTCCTTGAAGTCGTTCAGTGGTTCCGGCATTATCTGTTTTGTACTTAGCAAGAATCTCAAAAGTGAATGCAATTGCATTCTGCGATCCAATGGATCTGGAATCTGCTTGAATTCCCATGTCTGGATTATCATTAATCAGACGGCAGATACCATGTACTGTTAATGCAAGAACGTTCTGGTTAGCATCAACAGCTTTGAGAAAGCCGAATCCTAAATTCTCAACAGCGACAGCATCACTATATTGAGAACGCAAAAACTTTAGAAGCTCCGCCTGTTCATCAGCAACTTCTTTCTCTCCAGATGCGATCGGTGCTAGAAGAACAGAAGGCAATGAATTAGATATGCTAGGAGATAACCTATTCAGCCAGTCAAGTTTATTCCGTTCAGCTTTGGCTCTTTGCCGAAGAGGATAGGATGGTCTCTCCGCCTCTGGTCGAGGTAAAAATTTATTTTCTGCTCTACCCGACTCGTAACCATACACTTTGGTAGCAACTACAACATCACCCAGACGTACATCCTTAATGCCAGTAGCAGCGCCTACCAGAAGGATGACATCTGGCTGGAAGTGACTGATTGCTCGCTCTGCTTCTGAAGCTGCACTGGTATTGCTGTTATCAATCTCGGCGATTGCGACTTCCCAGGTTTGTCCATTTGTAGAAAATTGCCCTAACTCATAGACCGTACCTTGCGAATGCGTTTCCTCTGCAAGGTGCGTTAAATGAACACGAACAGTTTGGTAATCATCAGGATGAGAGGTTAGGATGACTGCACGAGGCATTGGTAAATACTTTTGTATCACTGTCTATTATTTTATTTTACAATTATCCATATAAAATTGCCCACTTGTGGTTGTGATTTACTCCTCAAATAAATGTTTTCTTAACTTAAGTACCGCATCTTCGCCCTGAGCTTCCTGAATGGTCGCCAAATGTTTATCCAGCAGTTCAATATACTCTTCAATACCAACCTCAAAAGTGATTTGGGTTAGCAGTACCATTACTGTTTCGATTTGAGAGGCTTGCAGTGAGTCAAAAATGAGCAGACTATTCACCAGACTGGAGACAGCCCGATCGAACTGCTTGGACAGTCGATAGCCATCCCCCAAATTATACATAGCAGCCGCGCATCCCCAGCGATCGCCCATCCCCTGAGTAATTTCTATGCTGGCTTGCTGGCATCGAATTGCCTCTTTATACTGACCCAAGCAAGTGTAGGTGTTACCCATATTGCTGAGAGCATAGGCTTCACTCTGACGGCTTTGACGTTGGCGAGCAAGGGAAAGATTTTGTCGAAGGTACTCCAATGAGACTTCGTAATTACCCAAGTCTTTGTAAATCGTACCAATATTGCCCAAAGCCTTTTCTTGTCCTTCCAGATAGTTGATTTCACGAGATATTTCAAGCTGTTGTTGATAGTAATGAAGGCCCTCCTGAATATCTCCCAATTCTGTAATAACGTTGCCCAAACTGCCTAAAGTCACCGCCATCGCCTTTTTGTTACCAATTTGAGCGCTAATTCGTAAACTGCTCTGGAAGAGATCTCTGGCAATATCGTGGACTCCCAGGTAATACTGAGCGACTCCCAGGTTTTCTAAAGCGTTTGCTTCCCCCTCTTGATCGTCTAATTCCCAGGCAATCTGCAAGTGTTGCTGATGATACGCGATAGCTTCCTCAAAATTGCTCTGCAATCGTTGCAACACGCCGAAGTTACCCAAAAGTTTTCCTTCCCCTTTGCGATCGCCCAACTGACGCGCCAAGTTTAGTGCCTCTTCATAGCAAGCAACTGCCACAAGGTATTGCCTCGTTGCACCATAGACATTTCCCAAGTTAACAAGCGCGTTTTTTTCGGCTTCCAAATCACCTGTTTGTCTGGCGAGGTTCAAATGCTGGGAATGATATTCAATAGCCCTCGAATAATCACCTAGAGTCTGATAAGCCAGACCTAAACCATTCAAACAAACCATTTCTGTCTCTGGAGTCAAATGACCTAAGAGTCTTTTATAAAGCAGGACTTGCTCGGGATAGTATCCCCATCGCCCTAACTGATGGTGGAATGGCTCAATGAGAGAGCCTTCCAAGCTCTTATTCACAAGATTGACTGAGATCAACATTAACTCAATTGCCTGTTCCCACGCGGCTACTTCACACAAGTGGTGAAACGATTCCAGAAGACCTCTCGTTTGCTCTATATTGGTTGCCTCAGCCTTTGGTTGATATTTTGTCAGCCAGTTCTTAACGGCTTTATAGTGGGCACGCTCCAGGTGTGAAACGAGTGTGTGTCGCCCACCGGCAGTAGAAAGCCCTAAGTGAAATAGAATTGTTTGCCCAGCTTGAGCCAGGTCATCTGTTTCCAGAATCATTTGTTCCTGCCTGTTCATTGAGCAGCCTCTCTTTGAGTTTTTTGCAATCTTGGGCCTAACTGCTGAAAGGAGTCAAGCGGTATACCTAGTTTATCGGCAATGGTAAAAGCCTGTTGACAATACTTACGAACCAAATCTTTATTACCTAATCTTTGATAAAAGGCTGTTAAATTTAAAAGGACATTAACTTCAGTCAAACGATTGCCAATTTATCTACAGATGTCCAGAGATTCCTGAAAATATTTCATCGATTCTGAATCCTGTTGACAAATTGCTAGTGTAGTTGCTAAGTTAAATAATGCCTCCCCCTCTCCTGCATGATCTTGGGTAGTTTGCATAAGGGTTAAATGTTGCTGTTGGTATTCAATAGCTTTCTCGTAATTTTCTAAACCACCATAAGCTTGCGCGAGGCTTCCCAAAACCCTTCCCTATAACGAAGGGTTGTAGCTTTGACGTAAAATCCTCCGACTCTCCTGCAGGTACTTAATTGCTTTGGAGTATTTTCCCTTTTGACAAAACACTAGCCCTAAGCTGTTTAAAGCGATAGCTTGCCCTTGATAGTTATGATTTTTCCATGCAATAACTAAAGCTTGCCAGGTGTAATTAATTGATTGGGAGTGATTTCTTAAATATAAGTAAACAAGTCCGAGGCTATTTAAAATTGCACTTTCCTGCTGACAATCGAGAAGTATACGTGCAAGTTCTAATGCCTGTTGATAATATTCAATGGCTTTTTCCAGGTATCCCTGAGCATAATATACCTTGCCCATACCGTACAAGAAAATAGTCTGATAAGAGGGATGGATATTAGCTAAGTGTTCTAAAAATTTCTTGTACAATTCTAATAGATTTCTATAATATCCCAAGTAAATAGTTGATTATGTAACTGTTCATTTTCAGGATAAGTAATATTAATGACTAAAATTTTTAAAGCTTGATTCCAAGCTTCGACTTCACATAGATAATGGAATGCTTCCAAATAACCTCGTACCTGATCTAGATTTGAAGCATCGGTCGCGGGCTTATACTTTGTGAGCCAGTTGATTACCGCTCTGTACTGAGTACGTTTCCATTTAGGAGTAATAAGTTTTAAAGTAGCTTGTTCAATACCAAGTTCAGCTAAAAATGTCTCGAGACAGGGTGTTATTTGATCCATTTTTTAGTACCAATCAGAAGTTTTATGTCGAATCAATTATGGCGGCGCTCCAATTGTTGTTTTAATTTTATACATTTTTTTTGTAGAGGGATATCTAACTCGGTGGCAATGGACAAGGCGCGATCGCAATACATCAGCGCTTGCTCGGAATACGTCAACTTCTTATAAAGCTTTGCTAAGTTATATAGAGCAGTAGCCTCAGTAGAAATATCACCAATTTCCTGCAAAATCTCTAGGGCTTGCTGCAAAGATTCTAACGCTTCTGCATACTGACCATATTCAATGAGAATAGCTCCCAAATTGCACAATGTCATTCCTTCTCCTTGTCTATCTCCGATTTTCTTTGCGATTATTAAAGCCTGCTGATAGTAATCTATTGCACCAGAAAAATGTTTTTGGGAATAATTAGCACTACCCAAATTAATCAATGCAGTTGCTTCTCCTTGTAGATCGCCAATTTCCCGTGCAATTCTCAAATGCTGCTGGTGGTATTCAATGGCTTGCTCGTAATTTCCTAATGAATCACAGATATTGCCAATATTACCCAAAGCACCAGCTTCTCCCTGTCGATCGCCGATTTCCCGCGCGATCGCCAAATGCTGCTGCTGGTAATTAATGGCTTGCTCGTAATTTCCTAGAGCATCGAAGACATTGCCCAAATTGCCTAGTGCATTCCCTTCTGCTTTTCGATCGCCGATTTCCCGCGAAATAGCCAAATGCTTCTGATAACAATCAGTGGCTTTAGCATATTCTGCTAGAAAATAGTAGGTATTTCCCAAATTACCTAATGCAGTTCCTTGTCCCTGAAGATCCCCTATTATCTGTGCGATGGTTAAATATTTTCCGTGGTACTTAATTGCACCACTGTAATCTCCCAGCCAATGGTAAACATTACCCAAATTTCCCAGCGCATTTCCCTCTCCCTGGCGATCGCCGATTTCCCGTGCGATTGTCAAATGCCGCTGGTGGTATTCAATTGCTTGCTCGTAATTTCCTAATGAATTGTAAGTATTGCCTAAGTTTCCTAGCGCCACCGCTTCTCCTTGGCGATCGCCTATTTCTAGTGCAATAGCCAAATGCTGCTGGTGGCAATCAATTGCTAGAGGGTAATTTCCAAGCTCGTAATAAGCAAAACCCAAACCGCTGAGTGCTATTCCTTCTCCCTGACGATTCCCGATTTCTCGTGCTATATCTAAATGCTGCTGATGGTATTCAATAGCGCGGGAAAAGTTGCCTAGAGAATTGTACGCAATACCTAAATTCCCTAATACCCTTCCTTCTCCTTGTCGATCGCCTATTTCCGGTAGGATGGCTAAACACTGTTCGTAGAGATCGATCGCATGGGTAATGTCACCTAAAGAATTATAGGTAATAGCTAGATTCCCCAGTGCTACTGCTTCTTGCTGAGAATCACCTAGCGAGCGCGCGAGTTCCAGATGCTGTTGATGGCACTCAATTCCTCGGTGGTAGTTTCCAGTAGAATTAGCAACAATGCCTAGACCATTCCAACAAATAGCATCCCATCTAGAATCTAACTTGCCTAAGAGTCTATCGTAGAGATCGGATACCTGACGATAGTAACTCCAAAGGCGCATTTGCGCGTGCAATTCTTCATTAGTAGGTGTATTGAGGTCAATAGAAAGAAGATTCTTAGCTTGTCCCCAATTTTCTACTTCGCAGAGATGGTGAAATGCTTCGATAAAGCCTTTGACCTCCTCTATATTGGAAGCATCTAAATGCGGTTTATAGTTAGCAATCCAATTGACAATCGCTCTATATTGAGTCCGTTTCCATCGGGGTTTGATAGATTTCAGTTCGGCTGGATATATACCAAGTTCTGCTAAAACTGAATCGCCGGAAGGCGCAAGACCAACTTCCGGTAAATTCAATTTTTCTTGATTATTTAACTCAGTTTTATTACTCATAATTTGTGCCTATTTTTTAGGAATAAAACAGCAAAGACTTAAAAACTATTATTTGATTAACTTCAAAGCTTTTTAATTGAATCGAGTACATAGGGTTGAGATAACACATAATGCACTAGGTCAGCAGCAGCGGCAGCAGCTAATGGTTGGTGCTTTTTATGTTTAGTCCCGTCTCCCCAATCGCAGATAGACTTCACTAAAATCCACGGTGTCCTTGATTCTCTTGCTGCTGCACAAAGTCCAGATCCTTCCATCTCTCCTCCTTTGGCTTGCGGAAACTGCTTAAAAAGCATAGCTTTAAATTCTGGATCGTCAACTAACTTTTCTCCTGAGAGAATAGGGCTGGGAATAATTTTAGATAGCTGCCCGTTAGGAAGAACAAACTGCCATTCATAAGCATTTTCAAAGCGATTAAGTAATGTCCCATCACTTGGAGGAATACTACCACGAGGTGTTATTTCTTTTCCCTGGCGCTGCCTTTCGTAGAAAATAATCTCTGAGGCAACTAAAACATCTCCTATTTTCTGCTCAGTCGGACATTTACCAAAGGCAATACCCACCATAATAACTGCCTTGGGATTCCACATATCCAGAGCTTGATTAGTTGCTAAGGTAGATGCACCCTCATCGACTGCTCCCATCCTGCATTTAGTAACAATCGTGTTGTGGCAGCCTAACTTTCCACAATAGTATGTTCCTGATTTAGCGTATATTCGTAAAATCTGTTTTTGGTCAGGATAAGGGTCAAGTAATTTTAATACTGCTTGCAGTTCAACACTTGTCGCAGTAATTATTACAACATCACTACTATCTTTTATTTCTTGAGATTCTTTTTCATCAATTACTTTGGTTTGTGGGAAAGATGGCGAGTACCAATTTTGTTTTTCTAGATTATATTCTTCTTGAGATATTTCATAATTTATATATTTTGTTAGTATTGCTTCGCATTCGCCGATCAAATACTTATTGAGATTTTTGCGAGCTAATTCTAAGGCTAAATTGCATCTTTGTATAGCTAAATCTATGTGTTTTGCTATTTCATAGGTTATTGCTAATTCTTTGAGAGCTTTTGCTTTTAAAGCACTATCTCCTAGTGTATCAGAGAGGGAGTAGGCTTTATATAAATTGTCTACAACTGACTGTAAATTGACTAGGCTTAAGTTGCCGACAGATTTAGAACGTTTGGCTTCTCTTTCCGCGATCGCCAAATTTACTAAAGTTTCCGCCTCTTCTAGTGGTAATTGAATTTTTTGATAAATATAAATAGATTTTTCATAAGAATCTATTGCTGTTTCATACTCTTGGAATTCACAATCAATCATACCAAGACAACGTAATCGTCTTGCTTGTACCTCTGGAATTTCCATTTTTTTTAAAATGTCAAAACATTTTATCTGTAATTCAATAGCCTTGCCGTAATTCCCAAGCAAATAATGTAGATATCCTAAGCTGCATATTGCATCTGCTTGCCACACCAAATCGTTAATATTGAGTGAAACATTTAATTGTTGTTGATAGTATTCAATTGCCATTTCATACTGATGACAACAAGTGAGTAGACTACCCAGTCCGGCTAAGGCTATGGCTTGTGCTTGTTGATTTGAGGTTTGGAAAGCCAATTCCAAAATTTGAAGATAGTGTTGAGTAGCATCCTGATAATTTCCTTGGACTTTTGCATTATTTCCCAGTGAAATTAGTCCAGTTATCGTTCCTGGATCTTCTCCCTTAACCTGTATTTTACGAAAATCATTCAACATCATAATCCAGTCTCTTTAAATGTTCAAGCGACACACCCCTGATTAAATTGTGTTGTCTGAGCAAACATCGATCGCCTTCAACTACTCCTTCCACTAAATATCTGTCGCGCAACGCATCCAACGCTACCTGCTGTTCATCTTCATCCCGATCCCAATCCTCCAAATGTGACAACCAAAAATCCTCCGGTACTGGACAGCGATATACCGAAGCTTCGCACAACAATATATAGGCATAACGAACATCTTTTGCCAATCGATTAAAAGTCCTTTCCAACCGTACTCGCACATTCCTTCGCAAACTGCGCGTATATCGATGCAGGTTGAACTTATCATCGGCTGATGCTGTTACTCCTTTAGTTTTTGCTTCCTCAATTGCCTTTTCAACCTCTTCTAATTCCCGTCCATACTGATTCCAGTAAGCCAGAACATTACCATCAAAAGGTTGATTCCTAATTTCTCCAGCAATCACCCGCAAAGCTAAAGGATGCCCTTCATAAGCACGCCCAATTCGTTCTAAATATGGTTTACCTGTTGACTCTGTACCAACATCTAATCCTGTTTTCTCGAACAATCGCAACCGTTCTGCTTCTTCCAGACCGCTCAGAGGTTGGCAATACCAAAAATTTTGATACCTCGTTCCTATTGTTGGGATCTGAGCGGGTAAATCTTGCGAAGTTAGGATGATACAGCTTTGACAAGAATCTGCTGCCAGCAAACTTTCAAAAAATCGCACCCACCAATCATCTTTGAAATCACTCCATCCCTCTTCTTCATTCCCCTGTAAAATGTTCTCTAAAGAATTAAGTTGAACTAAATAGCGATTCTCTCTTAGATGTCTCACCAACCGATATAGCAGGCGTTGAGTATCTTTGCGGTCTTCCGGTGTAATCAGTTCGCCCCACTTCTCCAACCACCTCGCCGCTACGCTAGCAAAATCATTAGATTGCTGTTCGTCCTCCAAATTTTCTTCGTGAAACTTACTCCAATCTCCCTCAAACCAGTCTGATAACTCGACTGCCAATCTTTCCCCTAAAGCCGTTTTCCCAATCCCTGTAATTCCCACAAGTATTAGTAATCGACAAGAGGAGCGAATTCGAGAACTCAAATCCTGAATCAGACTTTCCCGACCAACCCAAGTATCATCGTAAGCAAAAAAGTTGGGAGATATAGGTTTAGTTTTAGTTGTCCGACTGGAATCTCCATTGCTTAACCCATTTCCTTCCAGCTTCGCCAGAATCTCAAAAGCAAACGCACTGGCATTGCGAGCAGCCATTTGTTGAGAACCACCCGCATCGGCTTCACTCTTACCATCAATCAGATCGGAAATCCCACGGATAACGAGTGCCGATACTTGGTGATTGGCATGAGCCGCTTGTAGCAAGCCCCGCCCCTCCATCTCCACGGCTACCGCATCACCATAGTTCAACTGGATAAACTTAAAAACATGAGACTTGCTTGAAGCAATCACTTTTTCCCCGGCGGCAATCGGTGCGACGAATACGCGAGGGTTTGAATCGGGTACAGCAGATGTCAGCCTTTGCAGCCAATCCGATTTTTTCGACTCAGCCCTCGCTCGCTGGATCAAGCTGTACGTAGATAGCCCTAAATCGGGTCTGGGTTCAAATTTCAGTTTTGCCTTGCCAGACTCGTAACCATACACTTTCGTCGCGGCTACCACATCCCCAATAGCTACATCTTTGATGCCTCCAGCAACTCCCACAAATAGTATGACACTGGGATTGAAGTAGGCGATCGCCCTTTCCGCTTCCACCCCGGCACTCGCATTACCAGCACCAACTTCCACAATCCCGACTTCCCATGACGTAGCGTTAGCAACAAATTTTCCGCGTTCGTAGATTGTGCCTTGGGGGTGCATTTCTTCTCGGAGGTCGGCTATATGGGTGCGAACAGCCATATACTCGACTGGGAGAGCGGTCAATATTACTGCGCGAGGCATGGGTTAATCCTTGAAATAATCTGAATATCCACTATTTTGGCTATTTAATCAGGATTTGCCTAGAGAAAGAGAGAATTTCTTTAGCTTGCTGGTAAATATTTGTTAATCAGTCACAATAAATATAGGATTTGAGAAACTGGGAGTCAGCCATGAGTGATAAAGACCAAATTATTGAAATTTTCTTTAAGGAATACGACAAACTGAAATCTGAGCAGGCTCAAAGGATTGGTTTTCGGGATAATCTGCTTTATGTAACGCTAGGTCTGTTCGTAACAGTTGTGTCATTCGCTGTTTCTAACCCATCCAACTATTACGCTTTACTGGTAGTTCCCTGGGTGTGCCTGATTCTGGGCTGGACCTATGTGGTCAACGACGAGAAGATTTCGGCGATCGGCAGCTACATCCGCTACAAGCTGGTTGACAAGGTGAAGGAACACACAGGCTATACGGATTTGGAAACCCTCTTTGGTTGGGAAATTGCTCACCGCAACGACAAACACCGCAAACGGCGCAAGGTTCAGCAGTTGATGGTGGATGAGATTACGTTTGTTTTTTCAGGAGTGATTGCCTTGGCAACATTCTGGTTCCTGGTTCCAAAACCTCCTCTGGGTGTGACCATTCTTTCCGGGCTTGAGCTTCTACTTCTAATCGTATTGGGAGTTGAAACGTTCATTTATGCTGACCTGGGAAAGGGGCGTTGACCTTTTTTTATTTAGGTATATAATGTACGGCTCTTGAAAGCGGAAACTCTCGTAATTGTAATCTAAAGTTACGATCGTTGTGGTGAATATTTTTATATGCTCGCTCACCGTCGCTGAACTTAATTTTTGAAGTCAAGCGCACTCGAATTAAGTACAATTTGCGTTTTACTCAAACCTATCAAGCAGTTATGTTTGAGAATCGACAAGAGGTTATCAAACGGCGACTTCCGGGTAAGGGTTTATATTACCAAAGGGGATTAACTGATTTTAATTCTTTGTCTGTTAGCGAAGCTCTCTTAGCTAAATGCTAAATTTGAAGAAGCGCGCACATTAATAAAAAGTACAAAGAATATGAGCAAACCGAAAAACAAACCTTGGGATAAAAAATGGGAAATAGTCAAACCTATTGGAAGCGGTGGGCAAGGAGATACTTTTCTTGTCAAACCTAAAGATTCTCCAATTTGGTCTCAGAGTTTTGTATTAAAAATACTTAAAAATCAGAAAGATCCTGAAAGGCGCAAGAGAATGCACAGAGAGGTTGCTGCGTTGAGTACCCTCGATTGCCCCGGCATCCCGCGCTTGATTGAATCGAATTCCGACCAATTTGCTGCCGACGTTCCGCTTTACATGGTTGGTGAATTCATTGAAGGGAAAACACTTTCACAAATCGTAGAAGACCCCACTAAACCTATGGCGATCGCGGATGCTATCAATCTTGTTCTGAAACTTTTAGAAACCCTACAATACTGTCACAATCTTGGGATTGTACACCGAGATATCAAGCCGGACAACATTATCATCCGCTGCAACGACATCAGCGCTCCAGTTCTTATAGATTTTGGCATATCATTTAACGAATGTGATACTGACAATACTACTTTGACCCCCGCTTGGCAGCAACTGGGAAACCGATTTTTAGCACTTCCCGAACTTCAAGTAAACAGCAGCAAGCGCGACCCCAGAGCAGATATTACGCAATGCTGCGGAATTTTGTTTTTTGCGATCGCTGGGTCGCCTCCTGTTACTTTGCTCGACTGCGAAGGAAGAAAGCCCCATCAAAGACCGGAAAGTCAAAAAGCTTTGGCGAAACACCCTGACGATTTACTGGCTAAAGTGAATGGAATTTTTGACCGAGCTTTCGGAACTCAAATCGACTACCGTTGGCAATCTATACCCGAGCTACAAAAAGCCTTGATAGATTGCGTTTCTGCAACTGAGAACGCTCGCAATGCCGAACAATATATTGCTCGCATCCAAAATAAAGTATCAACTTCCTCTGATTATGCCCGACGCCAATCTTTTAAAGAACTTGCTCAACAGCTTAATCGGGAACTTTATAACATGAGTCGAACTGTTGCAAAGGAACTTGGAAAAGGCTTTGGTACAGTTCACAATAGAACGTACTTGAAAAGCCGCGATTTCGAGCGACTTGACATAGACTGGACTCACCTAAAGTTCTCGGAGAGGCACGGCATCACAAATGAATTTTTACCAAATGATTTTTTTCCTAAGTTTACAGGAGCTGCAACAGGAAACGAACTTGTTTTGTTAGCAGAGGTAAATGGAGCACAAGTTGAACTCTTAAGAACTCCTTTAAACTGCGAGCCAGATTTGACTGTTTTGGGCGAACGTCTCAGACTTTTCTATCTTGAAGGAGTGAGAAAATTAATAGGAGCTTGACCTGTAGCGCCATTCGAGATCGCCGCCAATTCCAGTTTGAGACAAACCCAACCAAACCTCCAACCCGCCCCATCATGCCCAAACTTCCCGAATGCGATGGCTGTCTCCTCGCTCGGGGAGCAATCTCCCCCTAGTCTGTACCGTCCGAAGTCCTCCACTTTATCCCGAATTACCAATGAATCGAAAAACCCCTGAAATAGATGAGCAAATTGCCCAACTTATAGCTAGCTTGCCCAGCGATCGCCTCCTACAGCAAGCTAAGACACCAGCTCAGATAGAGGAATGGCACAAAGCAAGACAAACCCAGATTCTTTTGGCTGAGTGCTGGAAATCTAAGTGGCTTGTTCAGGACTATTACCCGCTTGAGGAAGCTCTAAAACGGCAAGAGATTTCTCAACGAAAAGCTGAGTTAATGAACTGCTGCGTTAATGAGTACAAAGCTCGGTGGGAGCTTTGCGAAGTAGCCCAAAAATATGTCAAAAGACGCCACGCACTTCTCCAAATCTGGACGGGTTATGTGGAGCATTTTTGCAAGCCATTAGCCCATTTTTGGTACAAATTTTTTCACCAAGCTAGCCTGAGACAATATCCATTTCAATCAGCCTATGATTTATTGGCCGAGACTTTAAAAGAAGATGCGGACAGTTCTTTCTCTGTATGTCTGGAACCCTACTATGAGGTTCCGATGAAAAAGTGGAGGCAAGTAGGTCAGCAGTACACTCAACTTCTGGCTCGATCCGAGTTGGATGGCACTTACCCAGAACTTAAGGAGGTAGAAAAGCAGAGATTAAAAACAAACTTAGTTTGGCACAAAGTGGGTTTTTCTTGGATTGGGATGGTTCTGTGGACGTGCCAAATTGAGGCAAAAAATGACCCATTGCTCAGCAAGCAATTGGTTGCCTATAACAAGTCGCTGTGGGAAGCACTGAGTTTAGGAGTGTCAGCTAGCCGCAATTTGCACGGCTGGGCGTGGCACAAAGGGGAATTGCTTTGCACGCATAAGGCAGGCGGCATTTACCGCAAAGCTTAACAAAACTTCAAATCTGGATCGCATTGCCTCTGACGCTTGGGCAGTCCACCTATGCTGGATTGCAACACATTCAGAGAAAGGAGCCTTTTTCCTCATGTTCGAGCGTCAGACCGCTATCCTTGTGTCAATTTTCCTTGCTGCTTTGATTGGTATAGCCAAGTTTCGGCAAGATATAGTAATGCTTTTAGGGGGCTTGGCTGCTTTCGGTATCTATTACTTTCTGTTTCTGCATAACATTTTACTAGGCATTCTCAAGCAGGTGACACGCTCGTCGTTAGACAATGAAGGTGTCTTGGCTGTTTTGAATTACTGCTTGGGAGAATTTGTTAGCTAGCTGTGGGTAACACCCCGCTTGTGGAGGCGTTAATGTGGGACTCCCACTCCCGCAGCTAGCTATATCAAAACTTTGTTTTTAAGAGTGGGATTATGCGATCGCACTCATACAGCGATGCTATGGGAAAGCAGCGATTGCCGGCTCTGCACATCCTTACACTGCTACACATCACCCGCACCGCATTTTTGGTACGGTTGGCGACACCGCCGATCCTTCCTCCGACGCTCACACGCCGTGCAGAACGGGCGAGGCAAGCTCATGCCGTTGCCACAGCCTTTTCGGTTTCTAGGAATAGCTTGGTACGGTTTTCTGCACTGCCAATTAATTCTGATTCTTTAGCACTTATTCGGGCAAATACGACCCACAGAGTAGGGTTTTCCTGACTGTTCCTCCCGCTTATAAAGCGGCATCATACAGCACTTCCGGATGTTATGAGGTACAATAAAATCGACTAAAAATAATATACCAATGAAAGCATACTCAGTAGAT
>NZ_JAUBRM010000109.1:0-17489 GCF_036701905.1 Microcoleus sp. MON2_D5 | reverse complement strand
AGTGGAATATCGAGAGTGTTGCCTCTATCCTTTCTCTGCGCTGTGCTTATCTCAATGGTCAACTTTCCACTTGATATTTGTGCAAAACTGAGATGCACCCTTTGCACAACAGTTCTCCCAACGTTTAAACAGTGGTAACAACGAATTTCAGTTTGCTAATCTTACCGCTTTAACCTTAGAAGACAAGATTGGCGAGGTATCGGGTGGGTGGAGAACTCAAGGAAAAATAAAAGGTGTAACAATGAATGTCGAAGTTGCGCTGTTTCGACGGGGAAAAATAGGAAGTTTTCTGATGATAATATATCTCGACGGCAGCAAACCCGCTATAACGATTAGCGAAGCAGCGCGCAAATTAGACAGCAGGATGATGGAATTGAAACCAGACTTAACTCAACCGCAATAAGTGGGTACTGCAAGCTGTAAAAAAAATCAGTTTTCTACCTGCAGATGACACTCAGATTAGTTACACAAAAAAAACTCGTGTATAAATAGCAGATAAACTGGGTTTTTCTGGTATCAGTACCGATGAATATCACCAGAGATTTTAGTAGATGGAACCCGGTTTCTGCCTCCAGGAATGATATCATGTCTGTTGAATTGCCCGTTATAAAATTTTGTCGCCTGGTTGGGGCGGGTTTATAAATATGGTGGATGTGAATTAAAGATTGTTGGTGAAACTCGCCCCAACAAGTATTGTGGTTAATTTACCTGACATGATATGACTGAGAAGAAAGAGCTTTGTTTCCAGTAAATTATACCAAAATACCTATGTCTGTGTCTCTTTCTCTGCAAAAAGCCTGCAATATTTACAACAAAATCCTCGTTGTCAATCACCATTCGTTCAGGATTGAAGCCGGAGAAATGTTCGGTTTCCTAGGCCCCAAAGGTGCCGAAAAATAGACCACAATTCGGATGCTGGCTACCCTGACTAAGCCCAGCAGCGGTCCAATTTAGGTAGCTGGATATGACGTGATGCGGCAAAGCTTGCAAGTGAAACAGTGCATAAGCGTCTTGCTCCAACAAATCAGTGTTGATAATCAGCTTTCAGTATGGGAAAATATGGAGTTTCACGGGTCAATGCACCACATTCCTAACCAGAAACGGCAACACTTCATTAAACAGTGGTTGGAATATGTAGAATTAGCAGAAAGGCGAAATGATTTAGTAAAAAAATTGTGGGGGGAATGAACCAAAGTTTGCAAATTACCAGACAACTTGGGTACGAGGCGCAAATCTTATTTTTGGAGAAAACGACGGTACGGTTAGACCCGCAAAGGCGGTGATTGTGGGAAATTATTCGAGATTTGAACAAGCAGGGAATGAAAATGCTGTTGACAACGCATTATATGGATGAAGTGGAGTATTTGTGCGATCGCATCGGCATTATGGACGGCGGCAGGCTAATTAGACTAGGAACGTTGGCCCAACTGCGGCAGGAACATGACCAAGGGTTAGTGATGAAACAAATAGGCGTTCGCTGGAAATAGAAGTTTTTTCCTACTCGGGAAGAACCTAATTTATATCTGTATGGCAAAGATGGTAAAAATGGAAGGATGGTTATTCCTTCTAATTGAGAGGATATTTTTGTAGAATAGCTGACGGGCCGACAGTGAGATTGATAAATAGCTAATTGCTAAATTTGATACTCTAACGTGGTAAATTGGCGATTAACAATGCTATTTTTTTAGCAAAATCATCGGAATCCCGGGAAGCAAAAAAAGTTTAACGCTCTACTTCTAGCGGTTAGGGGCGCCATAACGCACCCTATATATAAATTTTATACGTCCCGGACTGAGATAAAAAAAATAAAATTGAAATAGTTGGGTTTTGTTCCTCAACCTAACCTACACTATTAATCATTTGTGTAAGGGGAATGTTTATTACCAATTCTCATTATTCACGACACGGAAGTTAGTGAGATACGGATAGCTCTTGTTTTCCTGATTCCTTCTTCTTTCTTGCTTGCTCCTTATTCTTTCAACGTCCCAATTCCTAATTACTAATTCCCAAATGACTCGCTTAGCCACAACAATAGAAGCCATACTTTACCTAAAAGGTCAGCCAGTGTCGATCGCAGAAATTGCCGAGATTGCCAAATGCGATCGAGCCGAAGCCGAAGACGCCATCATCGAACTCATGTCTGACTCGTCCCACCGCGACAGTGCATTAGAAGTCGTCGAAACCCCCACGGGATACAGCCTGCAACTCAGAGAAGAGTTTGCCAGTTTAATGCAAACTTTAATACCTCCAGAATTAGGTGTTGGAGCTTTGCGGACGCTGGCTGCGATCGCCCTCAAAGGTGGCATCGCTCAGCCAGATTTAGTTAACTTGCGAGGTTCAGGAGCTTACCAACAAGTGCAGGAACTTGTAGAAATGGGTTTCGTCCGCAAACGGCGGCCTGCTGAGGGGCGGTCATATTGGCTACAAGTTACCGAGAAATTTCATCGGTACTTTCAAGTAGACCAACTGCCAAAACAATTGCAAATTGACTTTCAGGCAAATTTGTACCCAAGCAATGACGAGTAGTTTGAAGTAGAATGTAACCAGCCAGAAATTAAGAATCGCCAAATGGTTTTTCACCCTGACTTTGACACATCCAATGCCCAACAAACGGCAGTCAATCCACTGCTGAAGTACCTCCAACACCAATCCCCGGAGGTTCTAGCCCGAGTCGCCAAGTCCGTCAGCCCCGACATCAGAGAAATTATCTCTCATAACGTTCAAGGACTTGTCGGGGTTTTGCCTTCAGAAAATTTTAACGTCGAAATTACCACTGACCGCGAAAACTTAGCAGGCTTGCTAGCTTCAGCGATGATGACAGGCTATTTTTTGAGGCAAATGGAGCAGAGGATGCACCTAGAAGAAAATTTAGCAAGCACCAGCTCGATTCAACCCAACTCGCCCAAAGACAAGTAAAAAGATCAACGGGTTGGGGAAGCCAGAAAGATGAAAGTTGTTAAGAAAAACCCATAATCCTGAATCAGGGAGGCACAGGGAATTAAGAAACCGGGCTGTTAACCGGGTATCCCTCGCCCTACACTGAGGATTTTGGTGAAAAAACCCGGTTGCTGCATCCAGGACTATAAAGTATCAGATTTATCTTTCATCCTCCACCGTTTGCCACTAATAGCAGTTTCCCAAAAGAAAGCAACGGTAGGTAAGCTCCAAATCCTTATCCCGTAAGTCATTCCCACTTCTGTAATCGAAAATCTCAAATGGTATTACCCACCGGCGGAGCTACCCGATAGGGGAAAAGCACCCGGACGTACTTTGATATTCTGAACTTGACCTAAACGGTTAATTTCCAGTTCGAGTTCTTTGCCCACAACAGTGTTTTCCACCCGTTCTTGCACGTCCCCGGGAGTGTTGACTGCAATTCCGTCAACTTTTTGAATGACATCTCCGGCGCGCAAGTCGGCTTTTTGAGCGGGGGAATTTTCTACGACTCGCGTCACGGCTACGCCTTGATCGAGGGTAATTTTATTATTATCGAGCTGTTTGTTGAGTTCGGCCTTGGTGGCGGCAGTCAAGCTGACCATTTGAATGCCGAGATAGGGATGTTCGGCTTTACCTTTGGCAAATAACTGATCGGAAACTCGTTTGGCGGTTTCGATCGGAATTGCAAATCCCAAGCCCTGAGCATCCGCGCGGATAGCGGTATTGATGCCAATTACTTGGCCTTGGTCATTGAGTAGCGGCCCGCCAGAATTGCCGGGGTTGATGGCGGCGTCGGTTTGGATGAAGCGGACTCGCTTGTCGGGGATGCCGACTTGCGAACTCGATCGACCCGTAGCGCTGATAATGCCCACAGTCACGGTATTGTCGAGACCTAAAGGATTGCCGATCGCGATCGCCCACTGTCCCGGTACAATATTGTCCGATCGACCCAAAGCCACCTGCGGCAGTTCCTTAGCATTAATCTTAACCACAGCGACATCCGTCAGCGGATCGACTCCCTGCACCTTACCCTCAAACTCGCGGCCGTCTTTGAGCGTCACCTTGACAGTATCCGTCCCCGAGACAACGTGAGCATTAGTAACGATGCGGCCGTCAGAAGTGAGAATAAACCCGGAACCCGTACCTCTCTTGACTCGTTCTTCCGGCTGCGGCAAATTTTCCCCAAAAAACCGACGAAACAAAGGATTTTTGAAAGCTTCCGGCACTTGATTCGCCACCTTGCTTGAGGCGTCAATCCGCACTACAGCCGGGCCAACTTTTTCGGCTGCTTCAGCAATAAAATTGGGATTGCTGCGATCTACCGCCCGATTTTCCTGAACCGGAGGAGACGCATAGGGGGGGATTTGCTGGCGCACTACTGGCAAAACCAATCCGGTTTCCAGAGTGTTTGAGCCTTGCAGATAGCGATTGCCCAACCATCCCAGGCCTCCCCCGATCGACAGCAAAGTCACATAAAGGGTCGTTTGCTTAAAAGATAAACTCATTTAATAACTCCCGTTAAATACTTCATCCCCGCAGACACGTTCCGAATCAAGCATTTTTGTCTTGACGACGGGAAGGAAGCGGGGCGGGGCGTACCGCTTCCTCAAGAACATACCTGTTAACAGGCAGGCGCTGATGGGCATCACAAGCAATTTTTGCCTGATTTCCCAAGAGCGACCAAAACTAATAATTCTCATCCTAACTTGGCTTAGCCTGGGATTTACAGTCTGGGGGGTGGCTAGAGCTTTCAAATATGCCGTTTCACTCGACTCAAAAATTGTCAATTGTCCGAAATGAATACTTTCTTCTCTATCTAATGACTTTGAAACGTTTATTTCTGCTGATTTCTGCACTACTTTGGTCGATCGCACCCGTTGGGCCAACGGTGGCAAATACCGAGCTCCCACCTGCAAATCTTCCCGGAGGTACACCTCTAGAAAACCCCGACCCCGCCCGCGATTGCCCGAGTCCGGCTATGTCTCGATTGCGCCGCCACACTGTGGCCCAGGGCGAAACAATAGAAAGCATCGCGCGGCAATACAATGTGATTCCTGCGGCGCTGATCGGAATAAATCCGACGTTGCGGGGCCCTCAAGTATCTGCTGGAAGTGCGATCGTCATTCCTCCGTACAGTGGCATCGAGGTAGAAGTACCTGCGGGCTGGAATTGGCAAAAACTGGCAGAAGCTTACAAAGTGCCCGCAGATTTGCTATTTGAGGCGAATGGCTGCAGGCCTTTGGGGCAAACCGTGTTTGTACCTGCGGTGAATAGGTCGATCGGGCCTTCTGTAAATCCCGATAAAACGCCATCGGTGCAAAGATTTCCGCTGCCCGCCCCAGCAGTGGAAGCTTTGCGTTACGGGCGGCAATTGCATCCGGCGCGGCGCGAATTTTTTTTCCACAGCGGCGTAGATTTTTTGGCGTCGGAGGGTACGCAGGTTTTGGCGGCTGGGGAGGGGACTGTCGCCTTTGCCGGGCCGCAGGGGGATTACGGGAATTTAGTTGTGGTGAACCATCAAGCAGGGAAGCAAACGCGCTACGCTCATTTGAAAGATATTGCCGTAAAAGTCGGTCAAAAAGTGCTGTCTGGAGAAGTTTTGGGAACTGTCGGGACGACGGGAAAACGGGACATTCCGCCATCTCATTTGCATTTTGAAGTTCGGTACAATTCGGGTTTGGGTTGGGTTGCTGAAGACCCGCTGCTTTATTTGCAAGCGACTATTAAAAAATAGGATTGTTAGTGTGAGCGAAATATGAGCGATTTACTGTAGACAAGCTTTAGAAATTACGATGGAGCATAGCACAAGGAGGACAAGTCCACCATATTGAGAGCAGACGCCAACTGTTGGCTGGTTAGTAAGGCAAAAGCTACTGAAAAGCGGTTCTAGCCCGTATTTTCCCGAATTTTACGAAACTGATTAGCACCTAATTGGAGACTAGAATCTCTGCGATTCTTTTCGGCATAGATTTAAGCTTCGCTGGCCTCGAATCAAGGGAACCGATACGTAGCACAGCGTTACACAGCATCCCTACACACCTAGCGAAGATGTAGAAATTGGTAGTTATGTATCACCTTGCGGTAACTACTCTGCCATAGTAACCAAGCTCTAGAATATTCCGAGCTGGAGTAAGGAATTGTATGGCTTAAAAGACAAGCCCGTGACGAGATTTGAACTCGTGACTTCCTCCTTACCAAGGAGGTACTCTACCACTGAGTTACACGGGCATAAAAAATTAAGAATCTCCAATTAAAAAATTAATTTTTAATTCTTAAATTTTAACTTTTTATTAAATTGAGGTGGGCCGAGCTAGATTTGAACTAGCGTAGGCGTAGCCAGCGGATTTACAGTCCGCCCCCATTAACCGCTCGGGCATCGACCCATTTCCATCACAGTTATAAATCCTAGCACCTGAATCTTTATTTGCAACATTATATTTAAAACTCTAATGATTAAGTAGAGAAACCATAAGTCATTTAGGGTAGACCGGAAAATAGAATACTGTTTCAGGTACGCATTGCTAAGTCTAGGCTTGGTGCCTGCCCTGAGCACGCACCCTAAGTCTAGACTTAATCCAAATCCCTAATTCACTAATTCTCCGGTTTCTTGCAGGGAGTGCAGGCGGCGGTAAATGCCTTGTTGGTTTAAGAGTTCTTCGTGGCTGCCAATTTCGACGATTCTACCGCCGTCGAGTACGACGATCGTATCGGCTTCGCGAATTGTACTCAGTCTGTGGGCAATAATTATGGTGGTGCGCGTACCGAGGATATTCTGCATGGCTAGCTGTATCGATCGCTCCGACTCATAGTCCAAACTAGAAGTAGCCTCATCAAAAATTAACACATCCGGCTCCACCAACAGCGCCCTGGCAATCCCCAACCGCTGCCGCTGACCGCCGGACAACCGCATTCCTCTCTCCCCGACCACGGTATAGTAACCTTGGGGCAACAGCCGCACAAAATCATCTACTTTGGCAATGCGACAAGCATCCTCAACTTGCTCGAAAGTTGCATTTCTGTTTCCGTAAGTCAAATTTTCCAGCAAAGTACCGTTAAAAACGTCTACTTCTTGGTGGACAATGGCTAAACGCTGGCGGTAGCGAGTCACGTCTAAGCTGCGAATGTCTTCGCCGTCGATCAGAATGCTGCCGGAGTTCGGTTCAAAGTAGCGAAACAGAAGTTTAACTAAAGTCGATTTTCCGGAACCGGATCGCCCGACTAATGCTACAGTCTGACGGGGATGAATCAATAAATTCACATCCTGCAAAACGGGTTTTTGACTGTCGTACCCGAACGTCAAACCGCTGAATTCAACTTTGCCGGTAAATTTATAAGGCGACGCCGATCGAGCATTTTCTGCTAAATTAACCGCATCAACACCGTCTGGCGTTTGCATAAACTCGTGGAACCGGATCATTGAAGAATAACGCCGCGCCAATAATTCGGCGATAATGCTAATCGGACGCAGTTGGGAATATGCCATGCTTGCCAGGGTGTAGACGGTAACAAAATATCCGAGGGAAATTTTGCCTGCAACCGTGGCGGCTAGGCTAAAACCGAGAACTGAAAACAAACACAACTGGACGATCGTCTGCTGGTATGCCCCCAAGGTGACGTATCCTTTGTGAATGCGGTGGATCACGACTTTTAATTCGCGATCGAGTCTGGTTGTTTGCCTTTTGAGTTCATCGCTTTCTGTGGCAAAAGCTTTGACTGTTTTGATGTTGGTGATAATTTCCGAGTTGCGGCTTTCGGTATCTTCGATGTATTCATCCAGAATTTCTTCTCGCGCAGTCACCCCTTGCAAGCCTTTTAAGGTGAAACTGAGGATAAATAGGAATGAAACCAAAATTAATAAGCCAATCCGCCACTCAATTAAGCAGATAACGGCAAAAATGCCGATTAAGCGGACGACTTCGGGGATGAATTCGCCGGCAATTTCTGGGTAAGTCCAAGTATGGTTGGCGATGCCTTTGGCGATGCGGCTGGCAATCCGTCCAGCGTTGTTTTCGTCGTAGAATTCTAGGGGTAAGGTGAGGATTTTGCCGATCGCACCTCTCATTCGATCGCGCCTCGCCCTCAATGGTATCGCCCAGTGGAACCAATTTGCCACCCAAGGCTGTACGGGTGCTTTGGCGACTGTTACCAGAAAAATTATACCCAGCAAGATGGATAGGGATAATGTTTTGCTGGGTGAGTGCTGGGTAACAGAGGCGATCGCTGTTATGAGTTTTTGCGTTACTGTATCTGTAGGTTGACCCGACAATACGTTTAATATTTGACCGATCGCGTAGGGAACAAGCAAATCGGCTAGCGCCAAAACGCTCGATGCGCCTATGCTGTAAACTGATATTTTCCAGTAGCGACTGTAGTATTGGAAAATGTCCTGAAAGCTTGCCATAAATTTTTGTTGAGATACAACCCTTGCAAACACTTGCATCTAAAACTGCGCTCTGGGCGCGCCTTGTTTACAAGTGTACTACAAAAGTAGTGGAACGGGCAGTCATCTGGGATCATGCTAGTGACTCGCCCGATCGGGTGATTTATGGCAATCATTCGATCGTCAGCAATCGATCCGCATTCCTGGGCAATAAATTCAAGACGAAGGGCAAAAAAATGCAAAAGACAGAATTTTTCTTAAATTCTGCCTTCTGAGCAAGGTCTGATAAGTTTTACGTTTGAGTAGTCTGTTAGCTGAGGGTGTAGGCTGATTGCAGCGCCCACCAGATCAAGAAGCCGATTCCGCCGGCAATGAGAATCGCCGAAATGGCGATCGCTATAGGACTGTCAGCTCCCTTGAACTTCATGATTCCGCGATTTAAATCTGACATGACAGTGTTCTCCCACAATTCCAGCTTGATTGTAGCTTTGCCGTCGGCCGATGGCGGTCAAATTTCACGGCAATTACTGATTTGGTTAATGATCTGGCTGCTGAAATTTCAGTTGGGGATAGGCTTTGGGGGTTTTTACTGGGTTTCTGAAAAAAACTTACTAAAAAGACTTGACAAATTTCGAGAATTGAGACAATATTGTTAATACCGCAGGAAATGCGGGTGTAGCTCAGTGGTAGAGCGTCACCTTGCCAAGGTGAATGTCGCGCGTTCGAATCGCGTCACCCGCTTTAGAAGATAAAAACATCAAGGAAAGGGGAAAGTAGATCGAGAAAGTTTTCGGTATACTCCTAATGATGGTTGAAAATACCTAAGTTAGTGGTAAGATTGAATGCAGAACTTGCAAGTCAAAATTGCCGGTCGGACATATCTCGGAACAGGCAGTTGAAAGCCTCGGTAGGGCGGAATTGACAAGTTTGATTAACTGGATATGTTAACGATTATTTTTGCAAAAACGCTTTTTTTATCTGATCGCTAGTGCCATCTCAAAAAGTTCCAAAGATTGACTTAAATGATGAGTACCCCTGTCCTTGCCGACGCCGGGGTCGTCTAGTGCCTATAACGTTGACAGAAGCCTTTGGATGCAACCGCTGTCAACAAATATTTGTATTGGACGAAAGTGGATACGTGATTGAGCAACTATCAACGAACTATCCTTACAAGCAGGCTTGGCGGTGGACAGGGAACCAGTGGAACAGAGCGCATCCGGGTTTGAAGGCCCATTATTTGCCACTGGCTTTGGGTATGATATTGGTGCCGCTAGTGATTTGGTTGCCCTTGGCGCTGCACTCGCCGGGCCCCAATATTATTCTGTGGGCAATGGTCGCCGTGCTGCTAGCAATGCTGCCGGCGCTGATGGTATGGCTCGCTTACAGGCGTTAGCTAGATGATAATAGAGGATTTTACCCATTCATCAGATGCCGCAAATGTCGCGCGTCGCGCTTATCAAGCTTCTTTGGAGTTGGCTGCGACAAAGAGTGCGGATCGCGCGGCAGGTTTGCAGGCGATGGCGGGCTGGCTGAAACGCCGGCAAAATGACATTTTAGAAGCAAATACTCTGGATCTAGAAGCAAGTCGGGACATGGCGATTCCCGAGTTGATCGTGGAGTGGCTGAAGCTGACGCCGGAACGGATCAAGACAACTGTGCAAATTCTGGAACGGTTGGGGGAAATGCCAGATCCGATCGGTAGGGTGATCAATGCTTCTTATCAGGTCGATCGGTGTCAGGTTTACTGTCAGTCGCTGCCGCTGGGGGCGATCGCTCTAATTTACGAGGCGTTTCCCGAGTTGGGGGCGATCGCCGCGGGTTTGTCTCTCAAAAGCGCTAACAGTTTGATTCTTAAAGGTGGCAGCGAAAGCTGGCAAACTAATACAGTAATTGGAGAAGCTTTGGTTTCGGCGATCGATGAGGTCGGTTTGCCCTCGGGATGTTTGCAGGTACTGCCGCCGGATCGGGGCGCTTCGATCCGAGAATTGGTCACTCAAGACCAATATCTCAATTTAATTATTCCCTACGGCAGGCCAAGTTTGGTGCAGCAGGTGGTGAGGTTGTGTACAGCACCCGTTTTGAGGTCGGCGATGGGAAATTGTTACCTTTATTGGTCACCGACTGGCAGTTTGGAGATGGCAAGGTGGATGATTTTGGACAGCCATCAAAGCGTGCCCGATCCTGTTAATGCGATCGAGAAAGTGCTGATCGATCGCAACCAAAAGCCTTCTTCCTTAGTCAGGCTGTGGAACAGTTTAAAAGAAAAAGGCTTTCAAATTAGCGCTGATGCGGATCTCGTGGCAGATTTCCCAGACTTGAAGCTGGCGGAACCATACGAGTGGACTCAACCTTATTTAAACAAAACCATAGCGTTTAAAGTTGTCGATAGTTTAGAGATTGCGATCGGCTGGATCAACCGCTACAGCAGCGGCCACGCTGACTGCATCGCCACTGAATCTTACTTAGAAAGTCGCCAATTTGCTCTGGATGTTAACAGCGCCTCAACTTTTATTAATGCCTCACCTCGGTTTTGGCGCTATCAAAATCGCGGAGATGCGATATTTTTGGGAATGTCCAACCAAAAAGGTTATCGTCGAGGATTGATCGGGTTAGATACGCTGACGACAATCAAAGAAATTGTTCAAGGAAACGGACTTTTTTAATTTTATAGATTATTTAGGATGGGTTATTGAGATTAAACCCAACTGAAAAGTGGGAGAGTATTATCGATAGGTAAGCCTTTAAGAGGTGTTCCAAAATTATTTTTATAGGATACAATAATATCTTGGTACAAAAATCAGGCAGCCTTGATCTAAAGCAATTTGATCACAAGCTCCCGGATAGCCGCAGTGGAGACAGATAAAATCTCCGCCGCCTGACAATAAGCCGCCGGATTTATGTGTGGGTTCCATCTAAATTGGGTACGGGATCTAATTAAATTTAGAAACTTATTAAGTCACATGAAAATCCTCTTAGCGAGCACATGAAATCAGAAAAATTACTCCATACTCTAGACAAGACGGCAACGCCGACTGTAGGCGCAGAAACGCTAATTCACCACTCGGTATATGTTAAAAAATTGCGTCCGCTACTGCCATCAGATGCCTTTGAGCCGAATTCAAGCAAGTTAGGGATACTGCTGATAAATATCGGGATTTTATTGTTAGGATGGGGAATTGCGGCTAATCTCGATCGCTGGCCTGTCTATCTTTTATGGCTTTACTTACCTTTAGCCGCGATTATGGGCAATAGTATCATAGTTTTGCTATTTAGCTCCCACGATTTGATGCACGGCAGCGTTCAGAAAAAGTCTCGCCTGACTTATCCGATCGCCTTTTTGGGTCTAAGTATGCTGTTCATGCCACCTACTCAGTGGAAAAATCTGCACAACCTCGTACATCACAATAACACGAATTCTTTGGCAGACCCCGATCGCAACTATCTGTACCAGCAACCAGATACTTGGGGAAAATGGATTCAAAATCTGTTTGTACCGTCAGTTGAAGTCAATCCGCTGTGGTTAATTGTAGGGATGGCCGGTTCGTGGTTAGTGCATAATTTCCGCAATCTAACCTCGGTACTTTTATTTAATGATAAATCAGTTGATTATGTACCGGCTGCTTTTACAGTTAGTGCTAAAGATAGAGTGGCTATCGCCTTTGAATGTGTGGGAATTTTAGGAATTCATGCCAGCATTTTGTTCTACCTAAATTTTCATCCCCTCAAAATTGCCCTAGCCTACTTTTTGCCGATCGCAATTGGTCATGCAGGCGCAATGTTTTACATCTATACCAATCACATGGGTTGCCGGATGACCAGCATTAATGACCCCCTGATCAACAGTGCTTCAGTGCGGGTTCCTAAAATATTTGACCGGCTGCACTTGAATTTTTCTTACCACACAGAGCATCATATTTTCCCCAGCATCAACTCAGACTATTATCCGATGGTGCAAGAGTTGTTGCAAATTCACTATCCCGATCGCATGAATTTAATCGATGCTGGTGAAGCTTGGCGGTTGCTGATGCAAACACCCCGGCATTATCAAGATGAAGTGACCTTCACCGATTCGTCGGGTACAATGTGCGTGAATTGCTCGATCGCTGAAGAATACAAAAGCTGAGAATGTGCAGGGGCTCTTACATCTTCTACGATGCTTAAGAACAGGCCAGAAAGCCTGTTCCACAAATAATGAATTTTATTGTGGGGTGGGCGAAACACCCACCCAACAAATACACTCCTACATACTGATGCTATTTAGTACCAACGAAGGCTTGAGAGCCAAGTAAGGGATGACTCGTTTTTGATTGTTGGCATCAATCTTTTGTTCTGCCATATTCAAATTTTGCTGGAACTGTCTGGCTAAAAGTTGGATCGGCGTTCCCGCAAAAACTTCATCGAAGCTCATCCGGTAGAGTTCTCGGAAAGATTTATCGTAATAACCCAAACGGTCATATCGATAAGCTGACAAAATAAACAGAATTTGCAGTTGGTCAGCCGCTCGTTTGTACGGAGGAAGCAACCGTAAAATGTCATTTTCCGTAATCACTTCTAGATGACCCGAGGCGGTAATTCCAGGAATGTCCCGGTAGGCTGCCAAGGGCATATTGGCCGCAAAACTCATATAGTCATACTGGGGAAAATTGACTGCTGAATGTTGTGGGCCACAGGTAAAAATTACAGTTGTGGCAATTGCAATTAATTGTTCAACTGTGTCGATGTGGTCTGACATTCCTTTGACTTTACCGCCGTCATCAGACGCTAATTCTTTAGCCCAGGTTTGCAGTTCCACATCTTGTACGATCGCCTCATTCGTCGGGTAAAAGAATTTAAGATAGCCCGATACAAAGGTTTCAATCGCATCCCAAAGCAACAATCCATCATCTCGGTAAGGATAGTGAGGCAGTTGATTGGGGTCATCCATTCCCCGATTTTTCAGTTCAGCGGGCAAGGCAAATTGATCGAGACTCCATGTACTGCACGCCTCTCTAGTCAGTTCCATTGTCTCAGCCAAGGTGCCGCCTAGCAATTCATCGACGGGCCCCCCGGGAGCGATCAAGTGAGAACGCGCCAGATCGTTGTTGGTCAACATAAAGCGAAAGTGCGGTTTCAGCAGCAGGCTAAGCGGGTGATTTTTAGCCAACTGTCGGGCGGTGACGATCGCGATTGGTTCCATCACCAGATGAGTTCGACCTAAATGGGAACTCATTTCATGGTGATTAGCATCTGCCACTTGTACGCAGAGTTTCGCATACAGCCAATCGATAGGAGGATCGAATGGGGTATACAGATGGCTACCGGGCTTAGGATCTAGTTGAATGGCAATAGGTGTCATTTCACCGCGATCGCGGATTCCTGTCCACCGCCAAGCGAAAAAAGCCCGTGGTTTCGGCAAGTATTTTCTGCCTTTTTCATAGGTTCCTCCTGCAACTTTCGCAGGCCCGCGATAGTGTTCGTCAGTACCTGTATAATCGGCAATGTAAATGTTTTTGTCCTGTAACTCTTTGCGAAGATCGAATAAGGGCTGCAAACAGCAAAGTTGTGCCAGTGTTTCTGCCCGAGAGTCCTCCTGATCTAACAGGCGAAGCACCATCGGATTTGCTCCAGACAGGCGCTGTTCTGCAAAAGAGCGATCGGTTTGGTAAATTTTGGCAACTCCAGGAAGCGGCAGCCAAGTAAAAAAGTCTTCATAGTCTTGGAGTTCATCGAGAGGATCGAGAAAAGCTCTCGAATCGGCTGCCAGCATATTTGCTGGCAGTTCCGATGTTGCTAATATCCGTTCTGCAAGATACTTACTCGAAAAATTCTCGACGGCGGGCACATCTTTCAATAATGCTAAAGGTGATAAACTCTCATAGTCAAACTGATAAGCTTGTTGCTGACGATTCAAGGAATCTTTGCGCTGTTCTTGGTTTGGGTCGTCTTGAGGAAGAGAAGGTTTCATATTGTCTACCATTGTATAAATCAACTCTCTTTTTGTAGTAAAATATCGCACCTCATCACTACCGATCGAGGATGGAATTTAAAAACTATTGTGCAGGATCACGGTTGATATAGGTCTTATTCACCGAGCAATAATCTTATTCCGGATTTTTTTAAACTCAGAAAAATTTCTCAAAAGAAGGCAACACTTCTCGATCGCCCTAAATCAACCTAGAAAGGTTTCATTCTCCCGATAACTAGCTCGCACTCAAGAACCCCGACTTCTTTGAGATGTCGGGGTTCGGGGTGTTCGGTTTTTTGAGCTTAGTCTACTGATTAGCGGTTAGGCACGAACCATTAAATATTGACCGTTGCCGTTATATTCGCCGTCGCAACTCGCGAAATTAGCCACAAACCAAATTAAGTAAAACCGCCAGATGCGACGAAATTTGGCATAGTCGATGCCGTAATCTAAATCTTTGACTATTGCCTGAGAATCGTCAAAGTTTTTCAGCCAGTTAGCAAAGGTTGTGGAGTAATTGTATCCGTTGAGATACCATCTTTGAATGGTTTTGAGGTCTTTGTTGTGGCTGGGAACGGCATCGTATTTCCAGTAACGGCCGTGGGGGAAAATGTATTTGTGGGTGAAAACGCTGGATATATTGTTGGGAGTGCGAACTGTGATGATGTGAATGAAAACTTTGCCGTTATCCTTCAGGAAAGATGCCAGCTTTTGGAAAGCCTTCGTTAAATTACCTACATGACAAAAAACTCCAATGGAGAGAATTTTGTCAAATTTGGTCTCGAAGTTGGCGTCGTTCAAATCGCCTTCATATAGGGTAAATCGACCGGAACTAAGGTAGCTTTCTGGGTCTTGCATCTTCTGACGCATATACTCGCATTGGTGGTGGCTCAAGTTAATCCCGGTAAAGGTGACATTGGGGAATTTGGAAAGAATGTAATTCGGAACGCAACCCCAACCGCAGCCAAAGTCTAAAATATTGTCGCCATCCTGAATCTCTAGCTTTTCAATCACATCATCAATCATCTGCATTTGCGATTGTTCAAGGTTCGCGGCTCCTTTTTCCCACAACCCCATGCTGTATTTAGGATAAATGAGTTTTCCGTCGCCTAACATCCGATTCAGCATAGCTTGAGGCAAGTCGTACTGAATCTTCATTAAATCCCGTGGTCCTTCGGCTGTATGGTCTGTTTCTGTTAGTACCCATTCGTAGGGTGCAAGCAGGGACGGGAAATGCTTAAAAAAGACCGGCATACAGGTATCAAAAAGCGATCGCAATACTGAATCTGGGACTTCTAATCCGTTGATGTAAGACTCTGCTACGGCCATTTGCACCGTGTTAACTGCACTGACTGCGAGGCGGGTTGCTCCGTAGGCGAGCGGACTTTTGCTATGTACATCTCCCACGATGGGAATGTGTTTTTCGATGCTTTGTAGGGCTGTTGATGAAGTCATGGCTATACTGGTTTTAAAGATGCTGCTATTCTATCTCACGAAAATTAGCTGGTTGTTAGAGAGCAAAAAAGCTGAAACTATTACAAAGTCAGGTCTCCACAGGAAAATTCCGAAAATTCAGAAAAATATATCGCCGTTGAAGGGGATTTGATAACGGATTTATCGGGCTTTGGGCGCTCGAAATTTTATTAAGAATTATGTCAGTTTATTTTAGATCTTAGATTTTAGATTTTAGATTAACTCCACAGCTTGAATTGGGGTATTTTCACGGTGAGATGAAAATTTCAGTGTTCAGTTATACCATTTGAGATTTGAGAATTGAGAAGGAATGATGAGCTAAGAGTTGGACTATTGCCTAGAGTTGCATTATTTTTTTAAACTGGTGTCAGTTGGGCGCTTGAGCTGAGGAAACGAGAAGCAAATGCCGATCGCGACTTATAGTTAAGGAATCAGGGGACGCAGAAAAAATGCCGAGAAACCGGGTTTGCATACAGGTTCGCTGCAATAACAGATGTCCGCGAGATTCCTCGCTAATTAGCTAGACGCGCTACATATGCCACAGATTCACTATCTGCCGGACGATCGCACGATCGAGATAGACGACGACGATATAATTCTCGAAGCTTCTCTGCGTGCCGGCATTCCGCACACCCACATCTGCGGCGGTAGCGCCCGGTGTTCGACTTGCCGGGTATTGATTGTCGAAGGTTTGGAATTTTGCTCTCCGCGCACTTCGCCGGAAGAGGAACTCGCGAAAAAATTGCGTTTAGAGCCGGAAATTAGGCTGGCTTGTCAGACGCAGGTTGCGGGCGGCAAGGTGATTTTGCGCCGATTGGCGATCGATTCTGAAGACTTGGAATCATTTAACGACGAAATGTCGGGAAAGTTGATTTCTCCTCCTGTGGGTCAAGAGAAAAAAATTGCGATTTTGTTTGCGGATATTCGAGGATTTACGCCTTTTGCAGAATCGCTGTTGCCCTACGACGTAATCTATGTTTTAAATCGCTATTTCCAAAAAATGGGTTTTGCGATTAACCGGAATGGCGGGATGATTAATAATTATATGGGTGACGGTTTAATGGCCCTGTTTGGGTTGGAAAATCCTGACAAGGCGGCCGAACAAGCGGTGAGGGCTGGGGTGGAAATGCTCGAGGAACTAGAGAAACTCAATCCCTATTTTGAAAATTTGTACCGTCACCAATTGCGGATTGGGATTGGGATTCACTGCGGCTGGGTGGTTGTGGGGAATTTGGGGGCGTTGAAAAATCAGACAGTGACGGCGATCGGGGATGCAGTGAATTTAGCCAGCCGGATCGAGGCGGCTAATAAGCAAGTAGGAACGAGTTTATTGATTTCCGAGGAGACTTATCAGGAAGTGAAGGAATTGGCGATCGTCAATCAGTGCGTATCCGTGCAAATTCCGGGGAAAAGTGGCGAATATCCGCTCTATGAAGTAGTCGGGATGCCGCCGCTCCCCGTGGAAATCGGAGAAGTTTCTGAGGAAGGGGAAGGTTCTATCTGGCAAACTTTTGTCAATAAGTTGCTGGCTTTGTATGCTGTGGTGTACAATTGGATTAGGAAAATATAGAGTTAAAACAGTAAGGTTTTTTAACAAGTAGACGAATATTTAAGCAAATAATTTTAGGCGGAGTTAGAGTCTGATAATGCGCTCATATCTGCCATTAATTTAGTTCCAATCGGGTGCATCTCAGTTTTGCACATATATCAAGTGGAAAGTTGACCATTGAGATAAGCACAGCGCAGAGAAAGGAT
>NZ_JAUBRM010000108.1:0-17510 GCF_036701905.1 Microcoleus sp. MON2_D5 | reverse complement strand
ATCCTTGGGTCAAACCAGCCATTGATTCAGGAATTATAAAATCCGGCAGAGAACACTTTGAAAAGTTCGGTCAAGCCGGCGGCCTCACAAAAATATCGCGGTATTTTGACGAAGATACTTACGTGGAAGGAAATCCAGACCTCAAACTTTTTATCCGCACCCCCAACAACCCAAATGCGCCTTTTTCTACAGGACTAGACCACTTTATCCAATACGGTTACGAACAGGGTCGCAGTCAAGTATCACCTGATTATGACGAAGCGTTGTATCTAGAAAGTCGGCGAGATTTGCTGCCGTTTATTCAGAATGGAACTTTTAAAAGTGGCTACCAGCATTTCATTCAATTCGCAACCAGTGCGACTGTTTTCGGAACTTCCGGCAATGACATTCTCAGTGGTTCCGGGGTGGCGTATGTCGAATTAATAGGAGTTAAATTAGGTTTATTACCTGGAAACAACATCCCATGGTATGAAAGTAACGGCAGCAATGAATTCGATACTCTTATTGGCGGTAGTAGTCGCGATACATTCGTACTTGCCGATGTTCTCCGAAACTCCAAGTTGGGGGACCCGTTCGCACCCTACCAGTTCTACGTCGGGCCGGGTTTTGCTACAATTCGGAACTTTACTCAAGGTCAGGATACCATCCAGATAAGTCCGCCCTTAGAAAACATATTGATGTTTCCGATCAACAATAATCGAGATTTAGCTATCCAAACCAGGGGTTATTCCTTCGTTGAAAATGGAGTTACCATAACCCCTCCGTTTGACACGATCGCTGTTATTGAAGGCGGCGGAAATCTCAGTTTAAATTTATTACCAAAATCAGGTACTTTTACATCTTTTCTTGGATAGAAATCTTGACACTGGTATGGGTTCACCTTTGTCTGCTGGGGAGTACGATCGCACATTCGCAAAAAGGGCGCTCGCACTGTTGTGTTTGCCATAAAAATCATAAAACAGGCTTGACAATAATTACAGCAGGTTCCATGTTGCTCAAGTAAACCTCCAAAACCCAGAAGGGCGCGCACTGTTGGTACCGCCCCTACAACAACCAATTTTTTGTGCTTCATTTACCTAAAAAGTGCTGTAACTTGACATACTGAGTTAGTAGAATTAGTAATAGTGGATCAAGTTTAACCGACAAGTAAGCAGACTCAGCTTGGAGCAAAACTTATGACTAATTATGACATTTTTGATGAACAATACTACCTGGCGCAATATCCTTGGGTCAAACCAGCCATTGATTCAGGAATTATAAAATCCGGCAGAGAACACTTTGAAAAGTTCGGTCAAGCCCGCGGCCTCACCCAAGTATCGCGTTACTTTGACGAAGAAACCTATCTAGCTCAAAATCTAGATCTTGCTCCCTTTGTTCGCACCGCCAATAATCAAAACGCGCCTTTTGCGTCTGGTTTAGACCAATTTATTCAGTTTGGCTACGAAGAAGGCCGCACTCGCGTATCGCCTGACTACAACGAAGATTTTTATTTAGCAAATAACCCAGAACTGCTACCACTTGTTCAGAACGGAACTTTCAAAAATGGCTACCAGCACTTCATCAAATTCGGAAATAAAGAGGGCAGATTTGCGACTTCTTTTGGGGAACCGGAATACTTAATCGACAACCCCGACATCGCGCCGTTGGTCAACTCAGGAGCCTTGAAAACTGGTCGAGAACATTATTTCAAATTTGGGCAATTTGAGCAGAGGCGCTCCGCTACTTTTGTCGGAAGCCGGGGCAATGATATCCTCACTGGTGTAGGGGTAGGGGATGTCGAATTAAAGGGAGTTGAAGTAGGCTCCCTTAACAGCACCGTAGGGACTGAAAGTGACGGCAGCAACGAATTCGATACTCTGATTGGCGGTACGGGTCGCGATACATTCGTGTTCGGGGAAGCTTTAATAGGCAGTAGAGCGTTTTTTCGTGGATTTAAAACTTTCTACATTGGGCCGGGTTTTGCTACAATTCGGAACTTTACCCAAGGTCAGGATATAATCGAACTCAGTGGGTTTTCCTTAGATCCCTACATTCTGGTTCCCACCAACAATAATCGAGATTTAGCAATCCAAACGAACGGCTTGCCCTTCGATCAAAATGGAGTTAGCCAAACCAGCCGCGGTGACACGATCGCAGTTATTGAAGGTGGCGGAAATCTCAAGTTGAATTTATTACCACAATCTCCTTCTGGGAAACTTTTACTTGGATAGAAATATCGCAGCTATTCGGGATTTGCCTGATTGCTGCTTTCGGTGGGATAATTAATTGTACCCTCCAGAAACCGGGTTTCTCGAATAAACCCGGCTTCTAAGTCTTTAATGGCGATCGCGCGCTAGCTTCAAAACCTCAACCGCATCTTTGTGGCCCTCCGAAGACGCCCAAATTAAGGCAGTCCAAGTATTATTATCCTTAGCTTTGATATCAGCTCCTTTATCGATTAAAAATTCCACAACTTGAGTGCGCCCGCTACCTGCTGCACTCATCAAAGCCGTCAAACCAAAATTAGTTTTAGCATTCACATCCGCTCCCGCCTCCAGCAAAAGCTGTACAATCTCGGTATGTCCGGCAGCAGCGGCACTCATTAACGGCGTCCACCCGTCATTGTCGTGACTGTTGACATCCGCACCAGCCCCCAGCAATTTGTTGACGATCGCCGAATTGCCAGCCTCAGCCGCCGTCGTCAAAGCAGTCGCACCTTCCTCATCTTTGGCATTGATATCTGCACGCTGTTCGATCGCACTTTCTACAGCCGCAACATCACCCGTCTTGACGGCATTAATTAAATCTGTCATAAAATCTCCGTTGCATCCTCTCAAATATTAAATCCTATGGCAGTAGATATTTTAATCCTCTCCAACGGCCCCGGAGAATTGGCAACTTGGGTGCGTCCCGCCGTGCAAGCTTTGCGCGAGCAATTGGGAAAGGCGGGCACTCAAGCGCGAATCTCTGTGGTGCTGTCCCCCTGTCCGCACGCCACCGGGAAAGAAGCAGAAATAGCCTGTTCCTACCCAGAAGTTGACAGAGTGCAGGCGCCGGAGCATTTTTTTCCATTCCTATTATCTGGCAAAACTGCTGAAAATTGGGATTGGCACGAAACAGGAGTTGTTTTATTTTTAGGCGGCGATCAATTTTTTACGGTTGTTATTGGCAAAAGGCTCAAATATCGCACTGTTATTTATGCTGAATGGGACGCGCGGTGGTACCGCTGGATTGACAAATTTGCGGCGATGAAACCGGAAGTTTTTGCTAAAATTCCCGAAAAATATGCTAAGAAATTTACAGTTGTCGGAGATTTGATTTCCGAAGTAGGGAACGGGAAATCCGGCAGGGCGAGTACGGGGGCACCGCCCCTACGGACAATAGAATTAATTGGATTGTTGCCGGGTTCTAAAGCCGCCAAATTAGCTTTAGGTGTACCGTTATGTTTGTCGATCGCCCAATCCATCCACCGCATCCGCCCTGAAACTCGCTTTGTAATTCCCGTTGCTCCTACCATAGATGTGCAAACTCTAGCAGGTTTTGCCGACCCTGAACAAAATCCTTGCCTGCATTTATTTGAGAACGCCAGCGCCGAACTTCATTTAACAGAACGGTCGTTTTTGCAGACAGCAAATAACTTGCAAGTAGAACTTTGGACGCAGACGCCCGCCTACGATTTGCTATCAGAATGCAGCCTGTGTTTAACTACTGTGGGAGCGAATACTGCCGAATTGGGTTCGTTAGCCGTACCGATGATTGTTTTGATTCCGACGCAGCAATTGGATGCGATGAAAGCTTGGGACGGATTGCCGGGATTGCTGGCAAATTTACCGTTAGTCGGTTCAGCTTTTGCGACTGCGATTAATTGGCTAATCTGGCAATTGGGAAAGGGAAAGCTTTATGCTTGGCCGAATATTTGGGCACAGGAAGAGATTGTGCCGGAGTTAATTGGGAAGCTGGAACCCGATGCTGTGGCTCAATTGGCGATCGACTATTTGAGCCATCCTGATAAATTAGCACAAATGGGCGATCGTTTGCGTGCGGTTCGAGGAGAATCGGGGGCGGCGAAAAAAATTGCTGAATTGGTTTGTGAAGAAATTGAGGTGCAATCTAATTGTCATAAGAATTAGATTTTTTTATTTTTAACCGCAGAGGAACGCGGATGAATGCAGATTTAATCCAGATTAATTCGTGAAAACAGGCAAAAGAAAGTTTATTTTCTCTTGCCTGTTTATTATCCAAAAACTGGATTTGCCCTCAAGTTAAGCTCGATCGTGCTTAGCAATCACCCAAACAGCGTGAATGATACCGGGAATAAAGCCCAAAAACGTGAGAACCAGGTTGATCCAAAAATCCATACCGATGCCGACAGTCAAAAATACGCCCAGAGGGGGAAGAAAAATTGCAGCGACTATGCGAATTAAATTGTTCATCTCAGTTACTCCAAACGAGTTTTCTCTTTCAATTTAACTTCACTGACTGACAGAGCCTTTCCCGAAAAATTTAGGCGGTGCTGCCATAGTGTAAACTTCGGTTTCAGCGGCGATTACCTGCCGTAAGTGACCGGGAACTTGCATCAATCCCAACAGCGTAATTCCGTCGAACATCCGCAACCCGCCAGTTGTTTTCTCGGCGAGTAATTTGTCAGTAGCTTCGGGATCTGGTCGCGTATTTATTTCTTGATTAGAAGCTACGGCAAAACCCCAAGGAGCTCCATAAGTAGAAATAAAGCTGGTGCAGGATTGAACATTGGAAAAAACAGATTTCAGGGTATTTACAATGCGAGCGTGCATTTTCATTTCTGCCGGAGAAACGGGGCCCGCTTGCACTACGAAATATCCGTTAGGTGACATTACGCTGCGAACTTTCTCAAAATACTCCTTGGTAAACAACTGGAAAGATGGGCCTTCTTCAATGGGATCGGACAAGTCAGAAATGACAATATCCCAATCATTGTCTGTTTTATCTAAATAGTCCAAAGCATCGCCGATTACTACTTCGCAGCGGGGGTCGTCAAAGGCATTTTGGTGCATTTCTGGCAGGTGTTCGCGGCAAGCTTCTACTACTTCGCCGTCAATGTCGATCATCACGACTTTTTCAACTGTTTTCCAGCGCAGAACTTCTCTAATCGTAGCTCCTTCTCCGCCACCGAGAACGAGGACTTTTTTGGGTGAACCGTGACAAATCATGGCTGGGTGTACCAGGGGTTCGTGGTACAGAAACTCGTCGCCTGTACAAGATTGCCACTTACCGTCTAAAACTAAGCCTTTGCCGTAGGTACCGGTCTGAACTACGTACATTTCTTGATAGGCTGTTTTCTTGTAAGCGAGCACCGCGATGACGCCGTGAACGTAAATATCCCAAGGGGTAATGTACTCGCTCATCCAAAAATCGGCACGAACTTCGCTACCTGACATCAATTACTCTCCAAATATAAACTGCTGTGTCGATGTTGTCACAAGTAGTAGTTATTAGCACAAAATGGTGCGGGTGTGTGAGTACGATCGACACATTAAAGTGAGATTTCTCAGCAATGCTATAGTGTGATTGCGTTCTGGGAGAGAGCAACGAGCTTGTTACTTGAGATTGCTTGTGGGCGATCGCGCGCCCAGTCGATCGCACTTTTCCCGTCGCCCCGGAGTCTGATCGCACTCACATTTAATATTTTTGCTTTGCATTGCCGACGGGTTTTGTACAAAGGTTGTCTGAATCGGGCATTTTTTTGCGCTGGGCCCGCCTTTATAAGTTTGCGATCGCCCTGCTTATTTATCAATAATCGGATGAAAAGCCCACAAATGCGAGTACAGGGAAGAAAAGTAGCGATCGGTTTTAACGAGATTTGTTATTAATATGTTGACATTTTGAAGGTACATTAGATAAGATTTTTAGATCGACCGAAATAAAGGAAGTGTTGAAATTTTCGGACACAATTGGCGACGCAATGTGTTCCAAAATTGTAACTAGGTAAAGGGTGCAACTAAATTTTCTAA
The DNA here is from genome assembly GCF_036701905.1 of Microcoleus sp. MON2_D5. Lineage (NCBI taxonomy): Bacteria > Bacillati > Cyanobacteriota > Cyanophyceae > Oscillatoriales > Microcoleaceae > Microcoleus > Microcoleus sp. MON2_D5. Next base: position 11,541 of record NZ_JAUBRM010000108.1, on the reverse strand, counting down.
TAAAACTGTTCTGACACTATTTTGAGTTTAAAAATAATAGCCGATGGAACCAAGAGACTGGGAAAAAAGAATCAAAGAGCTGGAAAAGGAAAATCGCATCCTGCGGAAAAAACTCGAAAATTCGGAAACCGAACGCAGCCAATTACAAGCCCTTAATCAAAAAAAAGCATCTTTGCTAAAAAAGCTCACGCAGGAATTTAGAGAGTCCGAAAATATTTTAAAAGCAAGAATGTCTACACTAGAAAAAGCTCTGGAAAACCAGCAAACAATGCAGCTCAAATTGATCGAAGCAGAAAAGATGTCTGCTTTGGGGATTTTGGTAGCTGGTATCGCCCACGAAATCAACAATCCCGTCAACTTCATCTACGGCAATATTACCTATGTCAATGATTACGCTGGCGACCTTTTAAAATTGCTCGCAATGTACCAGGATCGCTATCCCGAAACAGATGCAGAGATTGAAGCTTTTATTGACAAAATTGACCTCAACTTTCTGCGCGAAGATTTGTTGAAAACTCTTTCGTCCATGAAAGTGGGTTCCGAGCGCATCCGTGAAATTGTGCTGACTTTACGCAACTTTGCGCGGGTAGATGAAGCAGAAAAGAAACCAGTTAATATTCACGAAGGAATTGACAGCACCTTGTTAATATTGCAAAATTTGACTAAAGAAAAACCCGGTCATGCGGCTATAAAAATTGTTAAAAATTATGGGCAATTGCCGAAAATTGAATGTTATGCGGGGCAATTAAACCAGGTATTTATGAACATCATTAATAATGCTGTTGATGCCGTGCGGGAGCGAGATCAAAAGCTTTCCATAGGGGAAATAGAAGCCAACCCCAGCCAGATTGTAATTACTACTTCTATTTTTTCCGAAAATTGGACGAGAATTAGCATCAAAGATAACGGTTTGGGAATGGATGAAACTGTAAAAGGTAAAATTTTCAATCCGTTTTTCACCACAAAACCAGTCGGTCACGGGACCGGCTTGGGACTGTCAATTAGCTATCAAATTGTTGTGGACAAACACGGCGGGAGGTTGGAGTGCATATCCGCAATGGGAGAAGGTACTGAATTCGTGATCGAGATTCCGATCGCCAATTCCCGCAGCTAAGATCGATCGATCGAGCTAAACTGAGGGATAATGAAAACTCCCTTTGACCGCGGCTCCTCCTAGTTTGATGTGCAACCCTATGTCTACTGTCACTTTTGGTTTGTCAACCCCTATAGCGGCAGAGGCCGGGGCATCCTACGGCAGCAGCGAACCGCCACAGCGCCCCACCGTGCGGGCAGAGTGGATCGAGGTATTGGTGGACTCTCCTTTCAGGGTTGCGGGGGACTCGTCTGGGGAGGAAAATAAGTTATTTACCTATCGTTTACCTGCGGAACTTACCGTGCAACCAGGGGATATTTTGAGTGTACCCTTTGGCAGTCAACAGGTAGGCGCGATCGCGATTCGGTTCATTTCTCAACTGCCGCCAGACTTAGATCCGGCGCGGGTTAAAGATGTCGAAGATGTTGTCAGTACGGGATTTTTCCCACCGACTTACTGGGAATTACTCGAACGCACCGCCACCTATTATTGCACACCTTTAATTCAAGTAATTAGAGCCTCGCTGCCGCCAGGTTTGTTAAGCCGTTCCGTGCGCCGAATTCGCTTAATTAAAAGTGCTATTTCTCCCAATGCCGAAACATTTCTCAATCCCGCAGCCAGTCAAATTTTACAATTGCTGCAATCTCAAAAAAACGGCGATTACACTTGGCAATACCTGCAGCGCCAAGTTAAGGGAAGTTATCGGGGATTGAAAGATTTATTGAAACGCGGTTGGGTAGAAAGTTATTTAGAACCGCCCAATCCTCCCAAACCACAACTCAAACCGGCAGTGACATTAATTGCTAGTGCATTTGTCACAGATTTAACCAAGCGGCAACAAGAAGTATTGGAAGTTTTGCGGCGCGGCGGCGGTGAAATGTGGCTGAACGATTTGTTGAGAATTTGCAGTGCGAGTTCTTCCGTTGTAAAAGCTTTGGAGCAAAAAGGTAGCGTTGTAATTGACCAAAGGGAAGTTCTCAGGGGCGATCGCGGAATTTCTCAATTGCCCGATGCACCAAAAACTTTAACTCATTTTCAAGCTCAAGCCTTAGCGTTTATTAACTCTTTTTCGGGATTCCGTCAAGTGCTGCTGCACGGCGTTACAGGTTCCGGGAAAACCGAAGTGTATTTGCAGGCGATCGCCCCCATCTTAGCCAGCGGCAAATCCGCCCTCGTACTCGTTCCCGAAATCGGTTTGACACCGCAACTTACAGACAGATTCCGCGCCCGTTTTGGCGAGCAAATTTGCGTCTACCACAGCGCCCTATCCGACGGCGAACGTTACGATACATGGCGTCAGATGCTGACTGGAACCCCGCAAATTGTCATCGGCACGCGATCGGCCATTTTTGCTCCTTTACCTCACCTCGGCTTAATTATCCTCGATGAAGAACACGACAGCAGCTTCAAACAAGACCAACCAGCCCCGTGCTACCACGCCCGCACCGTTGCCAAATGGCGGGCAGAATTAGAAAATTGTCCCTTAATTTTAGGTTCCGCAACGCCAGCATTAGAGACTTTTGTCGGGACGCGAAGAGATTATTACTCGTTACCAAATATCCATTATTTATCATTGCCCGATCGCATTTATTCGCGCCCGATGCCACCTGTGGAAATAGTCGATATGCGCCAAGAATTGCGGCAAGGAAACCGCTCAATTTTCAGCGCTTCCCTGCAAAACGCCCTGGAACAATTGAGAGCAAGACAACAGCAAGGTATTCTATTTATTCACAGAAGAGGACACAGTACCTTTGTGTCTTGTCGGAGTTGCGGCTATGTGATGGAATGCCCGAACTGCGATGTTTCGCTTTCTTATCACCACGTCGGCGAAGCAACCGCAGAAATATTGCGCTGTCACTACTGCAACCACACCGAACGACACCCCCAAAACTGCCCGGAATGCAGTTCTCCTTACTTCAAAAACTTTGGCAGCGGTACTCAGCGAGTAGAACAGGAATTAACGAGATTATTTCCCGAATTGCGGGCAATCCGATTTGACAGCGATACGACTAGAAATAAGGGCGATCACCGCAGATTGTTAACGCAATTTGCCAATGGGGAAGCTGACATTTTGTTGGGTACGCAAATGCTGACGAAAGGGTTAGATTTAGCGGGAGTCACATTGGTGGGAGTTGTGTCTGCTGACGGGCTGCTGAACTTATCGGATTATCGGGCAAGCGAACGAGCTTTTCAAACATTAACTCAAGTCGCGGGCCGTGCAGGCAGAGGTGACGATCCGGGGCGGGTAATTATTCAAACTTACACTCCCGAACATCGAGTTATTCAAGCAGTTAGGCGGCACGAATATGCAGATTTTGTGGAAACAGAATTAGCAGAAAGAGCGGCGCTGAATTATCCACCTTCGGGGCGTCTGATTTTGTTGCGGTTGAGCAGTGTAGATGCGGCAGAAGTCGCGGTGACGGCGGTACAATTGGCGTCTGTTTGTCAGGAGTATATTGAGCGATTGTCTGTACCGGGGTGTGAGTTGTTGGGGCCTGCACCTGCGGCGATTATGCGGGTGGCAAATCGGTATCGGTGGCAGATTTTGCTGAAGTTGCCTTTGGATGAGTCGGTGGATTTGTCGGATTTGATCGGATTGCGCGATCGCACCCCGCGTTCTGTTAGTTTAGCTATTGATGTCGATCCGTTGAATTTTGGTTGATTGGTGGTGGAGAAATGCGATCGGGAACAGGAGAGGGCGGGCACGGGGGCACCGCCCCTAGGATTATTTTGGGGTAGGGAAACGGCACTGCCGTGTCCTTTATCCTGTCAACGGTAGGGAAACGGCACTGCCGTGTCCTTTATCCTGTCAACAAGGGCGTTAAACCCTCAGTCCGGCAGGGGTTTCAACCCCTGCCTCAAAGCTAAAGTCCTCTTAAGAGGACTGAGAAAAAGACTTGTAAACTGATTAGTCCTCTTCAGAGGACTTTCGCTATGAGACAGGGAATTCATTCCCTGGCGGACTGCCGGGTAGGCGGGAGGACTGGCGGACAAAAAGCTTAAGTTGACACGCCTTGGGCACGGCGCCGTCTCCCTACTGTAAATCCTACCAACTAAGGCAAATCAGTGCTCCCCATCAGATAAAGGTCGCACTCCCGGGCCACGCCGCGCCCTTCGTTAATCGCCCAAACCACCAAACTTTGTCCCCGGCGACAGTCACCAGCCGCGAAAACTCCCGGAATGCTGGTTGTATATTTTTCGTGCTCGGCTTTCACATTGCTGCGCGCGTCCCGTTCCAATCCCAGCGCATCCAGCAAGGGCTGTTCCGGGCCGAGGAAGCCCATCGCTAGCAACACAAGCTGTGCGGGCAACACTTTTTCCGTGCCCGGGATGTGATTCGGAATAAACTGCCCTTTCTCGTTTTTCGCCCACTCCACCTCAACGGTGTGCACGGCTTTGACATTGCCGTTTTCGTCGCCCTCGAACTTTGTCGCTGTGGTGAGATAGCCGCGCGGGTCGTCGCCAAATTTGGCGGCGGCTTCTTCTTGGCCGTAGTCGAGACGGTAGACTTTCGGCCATTCCGGCCAGGGATTGTTGGCGGCGCGTTCTGAGGGCGGTTTGGGCAGGATTTCTAGCTGTACGAGGCTTTTGCAGCCGTGGCGGATGGAGGTGCCCACGCAGTCGGTGCCGGTGTCGCCACCGCCGATGATCACGATATCTTTGTCTTCGGCGGAGATGAAGTTATCGTTTGTGCTCTTGTCTAAAACTGCTTTGGTGTTCGCTGTCAGGAAGTCCATTGCGAAGTGGATGCCTTTTAATTCCCGGCCTTCAATGCCCAAGTCGCGGGGTTTGGTGGCGCCGGTACAGAGCACAACGGAGTCGTATTCTTTTAGCAGTTGTTCGGCTGGTAAGTCTTTGCCGACTTCGGTGTTGCAGACGAATGTCACGCCTTCGTCTTCGAGGACTTTGAGGCGACGCATTACGACTTGTTCTTTGTCTAGCTTCATGTTGGGGATGCCATACATTAGCAGGCCGCCTGGTCGATCGGCTCTTTCGTATACTGTTACCCAATGACCGGCTTTGTTGAGTTGCGCGGCGGCGGACAAACCGGCAGGGCCAGAACCGATGACGGCGATTTTTTTGCCGGTGCGTTTGGCTGGCGGTTCGGCAGTAACCCAGCCTTCATCCCAGCCTTTATCGATAATTGCGGCTTCGATGTTTTTAATCGTCACCGGCGGGTTGTTGATGCCGAGCACGCAAGCGCCTTCGCAGGGTGCGGGACAGACGCGGCCGGTGAATTCGGGGAAGTTGTTCGTTTTGTGGAGTCTGTCTAGGGCTTCTTTCCAGAGTCCGCGATATACGAGGTCGTTCCATTCGGGGATGAGGTTGTTAATCGGGCAGCCGCTTGCCATGCCGCTAATAATTGTGCCCGTGTGGCAAAACGGAATGCCGCAATCCATGCAGCGCGCGCCTTGGGTGCGGAGTTTGTCCTCCTCCATTGGCAGGTGAAATTCGTCCCAGTTGTGGACTCTCTCGACTGGTGAGAGTTCGGAGGGCAATTCGCGCAAGAATTCGATAAAGCCTGTTGGTTTTCCCATAGTGGTGTTCTGGTTAGAATTTACTATTCTGTCAGTTTCTCAAAGGTGAAGCTGGCGGGCTTCTGAATTAACTATTGTGATCTAAATTGTGTGCGATCGCACCTCAGATTGAGCAATTCCTACCTGAAATCTTCAATATCGCCGGGAGTCGGGGAATTGTCGCCAGCCGTAAAAAATAGAGCGACAGCAAACAAACCGGGTTTTTTACGAGGCTTAAAGGTTTTAAAGGTTTTGATGCAGTATTTTCGTCCATCAAACCCGGTTTCTGCGTAATTTCAGCATTGCTTACTCTGGGACGATCGCATTTACCGCTACAGCCACATCTCGAAACGCTCGCGGCTTAACTCGGACGACCCGCCAGCCTCAACTTTGAAACGCAGTCCCCATCAGGAGGGCATCGAGATCCTATACAAAAAGTTACAGACCTTGCAAAATATTATTTTCAGGATATACTACTGTAAATCTGTCAGATAAGCGGAGTTTACTTGTTTAACTCCAAAAATAGGTAAATAAACTCATGAGTATTACAGTTCAGAACGTATCGAAACACTTCGGCTCCTTCCACGCAATTGACAACGTGAATTTGGAAATTAAAAGGGGTTCTTTAGTCGCGCTGTTGGGACCTTCCGGTTCCGGGAAATCGACTCTGCTGAGGATGATCGCGGGGCTAGAACCGCCAGACAGCGGTCAGATTTACCTGACCGGTGAAAATGCTACTCATCAGTCGGTGCAGGAACGGCATATCGGTTTTGTGTTTCAGCACTACGCTTTATTCAAACACATGAGTATTCGGAAAAATATTGCCTTTGCGATGGAAATTCGCAAAGTTCCTAAAGGCTCTATTAGCCGGCGGGTTGATGAACTTTTGGATTTAGTGCAGTTGACAGGTTTGGGCGATCGCTATCCTTCGCAACTTTCTGGGGGCCAGCGGCAGCGGGTTGCTTTGGCCAGAGCTCTAGCAGTTCAACCAAAAGTGCTGCTGCTAGACGAACCTTTTGGAGCATTAGATGCTAAAGTCCGCAAAGAATTGCGATCGTGGCTGCACAACCTTCACAAAGAAGTTAACATCACCACAGTTTTTGTGACTCACGACCAAGAAGAAGCTATGGAAGTAGCCGATGAAATTGTGGTGATGAACAAAGGTAGAGTCGAACAAGTTGGCACTCCTGCTGAAATTTACGACAAACCGGCATCAGCTTTTGTGATGAGTTTTATTGGGCCGGTCAATGTGCTGTCGAATGCTGCGGGTTTGTTCGCCAGCAACGGTACAACGGCTCGCAATAATGGAGCCGCTCATTCGGACGTAGTGTTTTTGCGCCCCCACGACGTGGAAATTAAAACTAAGCCGGAGTCGGGTTTTTCATTAGCAAAAGTCAGTCGCATCATTCATTTAGGGCGGGAAATACAAACCGAGTTAGTGTTAGAATCGCAGCAGGTAGTAACAGCTTACGTGAGTCGCGAGCGCTTCGATTCTCTACAGTTAACGCGAGATCAGCAGGTTTATGTCAAGCCCAAACACGCGATGACTTTCCCTGCTTATTCAATTTAAATCAGCGACTGCATCTTACTCAAAATACTATCCGGGCGCTTCTACAAAACACTGCTCCCACATCGTTACCAGGCTTGTGCCTGGTAATGCTGTCTCGTGGCTCTAAATCGGAGGCAGAGCCTCCTGAAATTCATTCCCAGGCAGAGCCTGAGAACGAGAAAAACGAGAAAACCCAGGCAGAGAGGCTGGAAGAACTAAAAAAAAGATAGGTGAAGAATATGACTGCTAACAAATTCAAGAATTTAGCAACTAGCACTTTACTTAGTTATCGCCGTTACCTCCAGGCAGGATTAACACTTTGTGCAGGATTGGGACTGTCTGCGATCGCCTCTTCAGTTGCGTACAATTGGGAATACAAATCCATGCAAGCCGAACTGCAAGATCGGCTGGACAAAATAGCTACAGACATTCAGAAAGATGTTAGCAGCAATTTAGAAATAATTCGTGCTGCTGGAGCATTTTACAGCGTATTTGACGGCGTTAAAAAACCAGAAATGAAGACATTTGTTGGTTCTGCCCTGTACCGCCATCCGAGCCTGAAGGCGATCGCTTGGCTGCCCCGTGTTTCTGACTCTCCGCAATTCCTGACTGATGAAATAGATTTAGGTTTAGATTTGACTGCCAATCGGCTAGCGTTAGAAAAAGCCGCCAAAAGACAAGAAATTATTGCGACTGACCGCCAAAAATGGTCTTCACAAAATCAAGCAAGCGTCTTCGTCTTTCTGCCAATTTTTAGTCAAGCTTCTGCTGGCGACACCGCAGAATGGCAGCAAAACTTACCTGCTAGAAATCCAGAAAATTTGAAAGGTTTTGCTTTGGGAATTTTGCTTGTTGATGCTATTGTCAAGTCAGCTTTACAGGAAACTCAACTCAACTTTGTTAATGTGTATCTTCAAGATGCTATGGCTCCTGAAGCAGAAAGATTTCTCGCTTTTTACGAAGCAAAGACTAAAAGGATCGTCACCGACGAAAACATTAAAAACCAACTTCCAATTGGGGAAAGAGCTTACTGCCCCGATGGCAGCAGTTGCACCCGCATTCTCAATATTGAAAATCGCAGGTGGTTGCTGCAACTGCGGCTAACGCCAGAGTACATTAATCCTCTAAGATTTTGGCGTTCTTTGACTGTTTTAATTTGTGGGACAATCTTAACTTTGGCGGCGACACTTTATCTAATGAGCTTGTGGAATTATACCGCTCTCATTGAAAAAATAGCAGCAGAACGCACGGCTAAATCTCAAAGGCTAGAACAAACTTTGCAAGAGTTGCAGCAAACTCAAAGTCAACTGATTCAGCAGGAAAAAATGTCTAGTTTGGGTTTATTAGTCGCTGGTGTCGCCCACGAAGTGAACAATCCTATTAGTTTTATTTACGGCAATATCCACCACGCCAGCGCATATACTAGCGATTTGTTGGAGTTGGTAAAACTCTACCAAAAACACTATTTATACCCTCCGGCAGAAATTTTAGAGTATTTAGAAAAGGTTGACTTTGACTTTCTCAGGAAAGATTTGCCACAACTGCTGTCTTCGATGAAAATAGGAGCAGATCGCATTGTTCAAATCGTCCAATCTTTGCGGAATTTCTCTCGCTTAGATGAAAGCGAAATGAAACCTGTTAACATCCATGAAGGCATTGACAGCACTCTGCTAATTCTGCAAAGCCGCCTGAAAGCTACAGGCGATCGCCCGCCGATCGAGATTGTTAAAAACTACGGCAATTTACCTTTAGTAGAGTGCTATGCCGGACAATTAAATCAGGTGTTTATGAATATTCTGGCTAATGCGATCGACGCCCTTGAGAGTTACAACCTCGATCGCGGGCCCAAAACAGCGAAAGCCAATCCGATCGCGATCGCCATAACCACAGAATATTCAATCCCTGACAAAATAATTGTGCGGATATCTGACAACGGCCCGGGTATGGCAGAAAATGTCAAAAAACGGCTGTTCGACCCCTTCTTTACGACGAAACCGGTCGGAAAAGGGACAGGATTGGGACTGTCCATCAGCTATAAAATTGTCGTAGAAAAGCACAAGGGTGCGCTGCGCTGCGATTCGACACCGGGATTGGGGACGGAATTCTCGATCGAGATTCCGCTGCGGCAAGAAGTGAGACAAGCTGTACCGTTTGTTTCGCGGAAAATATCCGAGGCAGCTTAGAAAGGGCTGGGGAAGAAAAATTTTTTTCTCATTAACTACTGTAATTCGGTCGGATTATAGTATTATATGTAAGAATGGCAAAACCAATACTGCTTTATGCAGCTTAAACCGTCGGCACTGCCGATACTGTATAACCCAAACACGGCGGGACTAAATATGTTCAGTGACTTGCAAATTATTTACGAACGCGACCCCGCGGCGCGCAACTGGCTGGAAGTATTATTTTGCTATCCCGGACTGCAAGCACTTTTTTTGCACCGGATAGCACACTGGCTTTATTTCGCTGGCCTGCCGTTTGTACCGCGCTTGATTTCCCAACTAAGTCGGTTTTTAACAGGTATTGAGATCCACCCAGGTGCGAAAATTGGTAGGGGCGTGTTTATCGACCACGGCATGGGGGTGGTAATTGGCGAAACTGCGATCGTTGGAGATTATGCTGTAATTTATCAAGGAGCGACCATTGGCGGTACGGGTAAAGAAATAGGAAAACGGCATCCGACGCTGGGAGAAAATGTAGTGGTAGGAGCGGGTGCTAAAGTTTTAGGCAATATTCAAATTGGCAATAATGTTCGGATTGGTGCGGGTTCGGTAGTGCTGCGGGATGTCCCTAGCGATTGCACTGTTGTGGGAATTCCCGGTCGCATTATCTCTCGGAAAAAGCAGGTGGAAGATGCTCAAAATTCTCAAGGTCTACCGGATTTGGAAGCTCAAGCGATTCGAGCTTTGTTCGATAGAATTAAGGATTTAGAAGAGCAGGTTGCTTTTTTGAAATCTCAACTCTCTCCGAGCAAAGCAACTCAATTAGAGCAAGCAGAGAGAGAAAAAAATGGATTATTCCTGTCTTCGGATTTATTTATTACACAGTTTTTAGACGGTGCAGGAATCTAGTAAAGCTTTAATTTATATAGATTTTTCCCCGCAACACTATCGTGCTGCAATGTACGAAATAAACTTTATTCCTTCAGTAACTGGCTATGACTATTGCTTCTATTTCCACTAAAACTTTTGATGAAACGAGCCGACATACATTTTCTCGCCGCTCGCACTTGCCCCACAGAAGCAATGCTCTGTGGCGAATTGAAACTGGAGTAGTGCGAACTGTAACGTGGCTTGAAGATGGCACAATTATCACCTTGGGATTGTGGGGGCCTGGTGATACGATAGGCAAACCGATATCAAAATGCGATCCTTTTCAAATTGAATGCCTCACTAAAGTCGAAGCAATTTTACTATTGGGCGAGCGCTGGCTAAATAGAGATATTTTGCTCAATCACATTCAGCAGGCTGAAGACTTTATGGTAATGCGAGGTTACAAAAGAGTTGATTTTATGCTCTATCAACTATTAACTTGGTTGGCTAAGAGGTTTGGTTCTGAGGTAGAGCGAGGACATCTAATCGATATGATTTTAACGCACCAGGACATTGCAGAAATTATCGGTACAAGTCGCGTAACTGTCACTCGCACCCTGGGTCATTTTGAGCAGCAAGGCTTGATCGATCGTCTGCCGCTCCACCGGATTATTCTACAACCTTCCGAGGTTTGGCACTACGAAATATAAAAGGTTATTAACTGTTAATTGTTTACTAGCGCCGATGTAGGTGATAGGAATGCAGTCGAAATATTTTTTTCGGTGACAATGCTATATTCGAGCAAATTCACAGTTTTATAGACAACAAATAATTTGTATCGAATCTGCGTTAATTAAATTAACTCATCGACTCGTCAATAAGTTCAAAAGCAAGGGCGACGATCGCACTTGCTTTTTTCTTTGTGTTGATTTCTTTCTTCTCACTGCCAACAGATGCGATATCTCGCACCTGTTGGCTGCCGTTAAGTAGGTAAGTATGAATAAACTTAACGATGACACAGCATATATCCGCCTACCTACTTAGCAGTTACTTTAAGGCGGGGGTATTGCCTCTAAAATACTCGCTTCCTGCAACATTTGAGACTTTCGGGCTCTACCCGCTTCTGGGTATTCCCAAGACGGTGCAAAGGGTGGAACCAAGAAGGAGCAAGCTTTCCACCCACCCTGTACCCCCACGCCGAGCATCAGGCAGTTTCCGCCCCTGTGCCCGTGCTGCTCGTAAAACCGACAGTGCCGACAGCTTAAACCTACATTTACAGCACTTCCGGATGTTATGAGGTACAATAAAATCGACTAAAAATAATATACCAATGAAAGCATACTCAGTAGA
>NZ_JAUBRM010000107.1:0-17515 GCF_036701905.1 Microcoleus sp. MON2_D5 | reverse complement strand
TTGCACTTTACCCTCGCTCTCGCGATCGCATAGCCCAGGCTACATCAAGTGCGATCGATATATTCAGCAAGCCCTAAATACATTCCTATTCTATTTGATGCTGATAGGGTTCCTAAAATGCTGGCTTCCGATCCTATAATATCGTTTAACAAATCCAGGTGACTGTTTACAAAACTTGCTGGCGCAATTGGGGAAAAACCTTTGCAACTTTGTTCAGGACATAATCGCCGTAAGTGCCGCGAAACTCGTGAACGCTGGCTTTATCCCAACGTTCGTTCTTGTTGTCATCGACGATCGCTCCCTTGATTTCGATCGGGTGGAGTTCAGCATTGAAATTGGGATCGAAGAAGAATGGAAATGAGAGGCGAGATCGTCCTGACACATTCTTGACTCGATGAGGAGTAGACCGATAAAGTCCACCTGTGAGGCGATCGAGCATATCGCCAATGTTACAAACAAATGAATTGGCGATCGGCGGAGCATCAATCCAGCCTGATTTTGTCTTCACTTGCAACCCACCTAAATCATCCTGCTTGAGAATCGTGAGCAAACCATAATCGGTATGCTCTCCCACTCCCCAGGATTGCCCTTGCGGATTACTTTGTGGTGGATAGTTGAAAATGCGAAATAAAATCAGGGGATCAGTCGTATAGCGATCGCGGAAGTAAGATGCTTCTAAGTTCAAACTCAGGGCAATTCCCGCCATTACTGCGTGACCCAGTTGAGTCATAACTGCTAGATACTCCAGCACTGTGGAGCGAAACTGGGGAATCTCTGGAAACAGATTTGCTCCAAACATGGGAACACCTGCTTGAACAGCCGGATGGGTTTGATTCAATTCCGATCCGAAATAAATTCCTTCTTTCAAATCTGGTTTACCATTGGTCAGTTCACCTCCAACCGGAAAGTAGCCGCGCCATGCCCGACCTCCCAGCGCCATCCGAATTTGCATTTTAGTTTCTAAATCTTGAGCAAAAAACTGACGGCTCAGTTGCTCCAAACGGTTTTGCAAGCCTTGGTCTACACCATGCTCGACAATGTAAAAAAAACCTGTGTCACAGCAAGCTTGTCGGATTTGGTTTGCAACAGTATCTAGGCGATTATCCGATAGCAGCGAACTAATATCGATAACGGGAATCTGAGAAACATCTACTGTTAATTCAGTTGCCATAGAGAAGGTTTATAAGTCGTTAAGATTGAACGCCTTTTATAATTTAAATTGTTCCTCCACCGGAATTTGATAGCCATTTGCCAGTCGATTGGTAGCGTTTGCGGTTGCCACGATCGCCATCAGTTCCCCAAATATGGCATCATCCATTCCCTTGGCTCGCGCTCCGGCTGTATGAGATGAAATGCAGTACGGGCAACCATTTGTAACGCTGACAGCAATGTAGATTAACTCGCGGGTGAGGGGATCGAGTTCTCCCGGAGCCGTCATCACCTCCTTCACATTCTGCCAGGTACGTTGCAGGGTAGGCGGATGGTTGGCGATCGCTTTCCAAAAGTTGTTGATGTACTCGGTTTTGCGTGTCGCACGAATATCGTCATACACTGCCCGTACTTCATCACTTGCGTCTTCGTATTCAATCAAATGGGTCATAGTTGTACAGGGGCTTGTAGCTGTAATTTCTAGAGGAACTAAGAAAGAAAAATGGGACACTCTCATCTTTCTTTCTTCTGGCTTCTTTTTTCAACCTAAGCTGGCTGATAATTGGGATGCCAAGCAAGCCATTTCTCTTCTAACTTCCTGGCGATCGCATCTGCCAACTTACCCAACAAAGCATACATGATAATGCTCACCACCACTACATCAGTTTGCAAGAACTCGCGAGCATTCATTGCCATGTAACCAATACCAGAGTCCGCCGCAATTGTTTCTGCGACAATCAGCGTCAGCCACATAATCCCCAAGGAATATCGCAGGCCTACCAAAATTGAAGGCAAGGCCCCAGGCAAAATAATTTTCCACAAAAGAGACCTGGCACTCAAGCCATAAACTTTTCCCATTTCAATCAATCCGGCATCTACGCTGCGGATGCCGTGAAATGTATTGATGTACATTGGAAAAAACACACCCAAAGCTACCAAAAATAATCGAGCGGGATCGCCAATTCCAAACCAAAAAATTACTAGAGGTATTAAGGCGAGGTGTGGAATATTACGAACCATTTGTAGAGAAGTATCTAGCAGCTTTTCGGCTATTGGAAAAAGACCATTGAGGAAACCCAGAGTCAAACCAATTCCTCCGCCTATGATGAAACCAACCAGCGCACGCCAAGCACTAATTCCGATATGGTGAAACAGTTCTCCGCTAATTGCCAATCTAAATCCAGCACTTAAAACACCTGTTGGTGCTGGTAAAACTCTTGTGGAAAGCCAACCCACCTGCACCAATAATTGCCAGCTAACAATCAGCAGCATTGGTACAATCCAGGGAATTACCTGCTGAAAATAGGGGTTTTTAAGCCAGTTTTTATTCATGACGCGCTCGTAGGAATAACTTGTTTTTGTTGGAGAAACTTTTCGTTGGCAACAATTTCGCCAAAAGGACTAAACATTTGCGGTTGATGTACAGTCGGTTGGTTTTTCAGCGGCAAGCGGGGGAATAGCAATTCAGCCACTCGATATGCTTCTTCTAAGTGGGGATAACCAGAAAAAATGAAAGTTTCAATTCCCAATTCGGAATATTCCAACATTCGCGCGACAACAGTATCGGGATCTCCCACTAAAGCAGTACCGGCACCGCCTCTTACTAACCCAATTCCCGCCCACAAATTGGGGCTAATTTCCAGAGCTTCGCGGCTGCCTGCGTGCAGTTCAGTCATGCGCCGCTGCCCTTCAGAATCCATCCTAGCATAAGCTTTTTTGGCGGCTGCGATCGCATCTTCATCGACATATTGAATCAATCGATTGGCATCCTCCCAAGCTTCGCTTTCAGTTTCGCGCACAATGACATGAAGGCGAATTCCAAAACGCACAGTTCTACCCTGTTCTGCTGCTAATTTTTTTACAGCTTCAATTTTTTGGGCTACTTGTTGTGGCGGTTCTCCCCAAGTAAGATAAACATCAATATGTTTAGCGGCAATTTGTTGTGCTATTGGCGAAGAACCGCCAAACCATAATGGAGGATGAGGAGTTTGTACAGGGGGAAATAAAAGTTTTCCGCCCTTTATTTCAAGGTATTCACCGCTAAAATTGACTTCTTGCTCTCGCCCGTTAGTCGAGTTACTCTCTTCAAGCATCTCTCTCCAAACTGTCAAAAATTCATCCGTCAGTTCATAACGTGCGTCGTGACCCAGATGCACTCCATCCCCCGCCAATTCAATGGGGTCGCCGCCCGTAACAACATTAATCAGCAAGCGTCCGTTAGATAACCTGTCAAATGTTGCTGCCATCCGTGCTGCTACCCCAGGAGACATTAATCCAGGACGAATTGCTACTAAAAAACGCATTTGTTCGGTAACAGCCATTAGAGATGAAGCTACTACCCATGCGTCTTCGCAAGAACGCCCAGTCGGAAGCAGAGCGCCCGTAAATCCTAAACGATCGACGGCTTGAGCGATTTGCTTTAAGTAGGAAAAATTGCAAGAGCGCCCTCCAATTCCTGTAGCTAAATAGCGACCGTCTCCGTGAGTTGGGATAAACCAAAATAATTCCATTTGTCTTACTCTCCATCACTATTTATTGTTTAGTTAGCTGAGCCACTTCGCTAATTTTTACCGATTTGGGAAGCAGCTTCAAATCCAAGAAAGTATCAGCAACTTTTTGCTGGTAAGTAACGACTTCATCCGTAATTGGCTGCACACCGTAAGGCCGCCTCCGTGAGATTTCCTCTAAAGTTGGAACATCAATACCAAGCTCAGGAGACAGCAGTTTTGCCACTTCAGTTGGTTGAGCTGCCGCCCATTCATCTACTTTTTGAAGTTCCTCTAAAATTGCCTTAATCCGGTCGGGATATTGCTCGTTAAAAGGTTTGGCAGCTAGATAGAATTCCCGATTAGCTACAAGCCCTTCCCCATCCTTAAGAACGCGAGCTTCTGTAGCTCGTTTCGCTACGGTAAAAAATGGGTCCCAAATTGCCCAAGCCTCAGCACTACCTTGTTCAAAAACTGCCCGCGCATCGGCTGGTGGCAGATAAATAGGCTGAATGTCGCTATATTTCAATCCGGCTGCTTTTAATGCTTCTACCACGAGATATTGCACATTTGAACCCTTATTAAATACAACTTTTTTGCCTTTCAACCCAGCCACATCTTGAATAGAAGAATCTTTCGGTACTAAGATAGCTTCACCTTTAGGATTAGGAGGCTCATTCGCAACATATACCAATGGTGCGCCAGCAGCTTGTGCAAAAATAGGCGGCGCTTCTCCTGTATGCCCAAAGTCAATAGTGCCTGCATTCAAAGCTTCTAGTAATTGAGGGCCAGCGGGAAATTGAAGCCACTGTACAGAAGTGCTTTGGGATGCCAAACGCTTTTCTAAAGTACCCCGTGATTTAAGGATACTTAGAGTGCCATATTTTTGATACCCGATCCGAATTACATTGCTCTCTTGTGATTTAGAACTAGCCACGGATGTGGCAGTAGAAGTCGGGGCAGTAGTTGTATTTGTTTGCTGACTAGGATTACAGGCAGAAACGGTCAAACTCAAACTGAAGCCAACTGCAAAAAGCAAAGCCAAGGTCTTGATTGAACTAGGTTTGAGTTGGCTCCCAAAATGCCTCAATTTAGCTAAAAAATGGCTCTCTCTTAATCGGGTTAACACTTTTCCTTCCTAAGTTTCAAGTATTGAAAACAAAAAAACGCAATAGCTATGTAAAAGCTGAACTAATCATTATGGATGAGTAACTTACGATAACGCGACCGACATACCGTAGTTTGTCCTGATAAGCTCCTATTATTCCACAAAGGACTTCAAAAATGCAAGCACATTGTGTAAATTTTTGCTGGTCTGACTTATCTAGTTACTTGAATGATTAATATTCAGGGGTAATGTATCAGTTGTACCCGCAGGAGAAAAAGTAGCATCTATAGAAATCCTATGTGCATTTCTTACTCCCGAGCGAGCGGCTTCGGGGAGAGTTAGGGTGGGTAAAAAAATTACGACTCCTGCAAGGATTGCTATAGCCCTGCTGCTATCTACATAAAAACCTGAGATACCGCCGAGTCAAGATAAAACCTCCTTCAAAAAGGATGATTTTTACGTATAAAAGCTGGGATTGGGGAGCTGATCGTTGAGTACCCAGTTACCCAGATCGTGAATTTTATAGTCAACAGAATCATGTAGCGTAAAGGTTCTCAGATTACGCCAGTAGCGATCGAAACCATATTTACTGGTGGTAGCACGCGCCCCCATCACTTCAAAAATGCGAGTAGTCACATCTAAACCTATTTTTGTGGCAGCAACCTTTGCCGTTGCGATCGCGATCGCGCATTTTCCACGTTCTTCTGTTGTTAAATCTATGCCTTTTTCCCAAGCTGCTTGCAGAATGGCGGCGGCTCGATCCGTCAAACTGCTAACCGCTTGCAGATCGACCCACATTTCCCCGTAGTGTTTCAGAATGTAGGGATCTTGCGTCACACTAGGAGCATTGGAAGTCAACCAGGGTCGTCCTTGGGTGCAAGTATAGTCTTTAGCAGCAGCAAATGCTCCTTCCGCAATACCCAGATAAATATGGGCAAGATTTATTTGCGTCAAACAAGCTCGTAAAGTACGGAAAGGAATATCAGCACGGGTGCGATCGCCAAACACTTCCGAGTCATAAACGCGCACTTGGTCGAAACTAATACTACCGCTATCGGTTTGACGTTGCCCGATGTTATCCCAATCGTCATGGATTTGTATTCCCTCTCTTTGAGTGGGAATTACAATAATTGTGAGTTCGGAGGTATCTTGACGAACCGCAGTGATGGGTAAGATATCAGAATCTTTAGAGCCAGAGCAGAAGCTTTTTGTCCCGTTCAGTAAAAAGCCTGTACCATCAGGAGTTAAAGTCGCACGGCGATCGAGGGGATTGAGAGCATTGCACCAGAACCAATTGTTTGTCACCGTATCTGTGTAGAACTGCGCCTTGCGCTCCTCCGTGCCAAAAAGATGCGGGATAATAACCCCTAAATGGTGATAGGAGTAAACATGGGCTAGAGAACTATCAGTCTTTGCCAACTCGCGGGAAATTTGGAGTGCCGCGATCCATGTTTCGCCAATACCGCCATATTCTTTAGGAATAATCAAACTGAGCAAACCGCTAGAGCGAATGCGATCGCGTTCATACTTTGGCGTACCGCCAACACGATCTCGTTCGATGGCAGTATCAGCAAATTCTTGAGCAAGTGATTTCGCTATCGCTACATAATCTTGCTTGCTGTCTTGTTGTGTTGTGCTTTGCGAGTCTACAAGGGATATTTTCATATTGATGATACAAAAATCGAGGGAAGTAATGAGGTACAAATGATTTAGGATTCCTATAGGTTGGTCAGTCCTTAAAACCCAAGTAAACAGAAATAGGTACATCTTCAACAAACTGACCTGAAGGTTCTGCACTGAGAATTGCTGCTTTAATTTCCGCTTCAAATACGGAAGTATCGCCATTAAAGTAATCACGACGGCAGTAAGCGGTGGAGTAGAGATAACCAATAAAATTATCAATCGTCCAGTGTTTTTGAAAGTCAATATTATGGCGCTTAATCCGAACGAATGGCGATCGATCCAAAACTTCTAAATCAGACTTGTAGAGCAAAGGAACGCTGCTCGATCCCACACGCCGCTCTTCTCCTAGCCACCGTTTGATCGTAGCTAGCACATTTTGTGCCCAAACAGAGTCATTTGACCAAATATCTTTTTCAGTTTGAATAATCGCTATCCCCCTATTAACGTTACTGGTGCGATCGAGCAGATCGTAGCTACGCTGTAGCACCAGTTCTTGATCCATCCAATGAAAAGCACGACCAATGGTGACAAGGGAAAATGTACCAATTGCTGGGGAAATATTTTCTGCTAAATCCCTTACCCAAGCGATATTTGAAGCATGAGCCAGTTTAGCTTCTTGCTTGGCAACTTCGAGCATTTCTGGATCGGGATCGATACCCAAAACAGATTTAAATCGATCGTGCAAGGCGATCGCTACCAAGCCAATCCCACAGCCGAGATCGAGAAGCTTGCCTTGCCCATCTAATTGAAATTCCTGTGAGATTAAATCGTAAAGAGTATTTGGGTAGCGCGGTCGATATTGCAGGTAATAAGAAATGGCTCCTTGAAAGAGAGTGGGATCGTAGCTTGGGAGTAGTTTAGTAGTCATGATTGAAGTCAACTTTTGCTGAGTTAGGATTTAGGTTTTGAGATAGCTGCTTTGATAATGATGGGTTTTGGAAACAATTTTATTCGCTATAATATAGAAATTGTTACATCTTTAAATTTATAGAACTTACAAATGAAACCTCCTCCTTCTTGATTAGATATTAATTGCGATCTCAGCCTGGGATTTAAACCTCTAAGGGAACAGTTTGCGTATTGGATAAATCCAAGGTAGTCAATAATTTTTCTTTCCAATATTGCAAATCGCGATCGGTACGCCTGCGGGGACGGGGAAGATCGATATCTAGCTCAAGATGAATGCGTCCAGGGTTGCCACGCATGACGATCGCGCGATCACTTAAAATCACTGCTTCTTCAACATCATGGGTGACAAGAATAATGGTCTGGCGATCCGATTGCCAAATTTCTAACAGACGATCCTGTAGTTGCATTCTAGTAAAGGAATCGAGAGCACTAAAGGGTTCGTCTAGCAACAAAATAGAAGGATTAGTGACGAGGGCACGGGCGATCGCTACCCGTTGAGCCATTCCTCCTGATAGTTGGCGCGGCAGCAAACGAGCAAAATCTTGTAATCCAACCTTAACTAGAGCATCACTTGCCCGTGCCTTGCGTTCATCTTTCGGTAAGTGATGCAAACCAAACTGCACATTTTCCCAGACGGTTAACCAAGGCATCAGGCGAGGTTCTTGAAAGATTACACCAATTTCGGGATGAGGTTTGTCAATGCGAATATTGTCAATTCGCACATCTCCATAAGTGGGCAAATCTAATCCAGAAATGAGCCGTAAAAGTGTACTTTTTCCGCAACCACTCGTACCAATAAAACTAACAATTTCGCTACGATTAACAGCTAAATCAATAGACTCTAACCCGACAAAGCCATTTTGAAAGCGTTTATGTAGTCCTTTGATAAGTAGCATATATGTTGCCTCATTTGCGCTTTGAACGAATGCTTTAAACTAATACTTTGAACTAATGGTTGGAAGCGTAAACATCCTGCCAATGGAGTAGCCAATGCGATGCAAGGCTAATAACCGAGTCAGTCACTTTTCCGAAAATCGCAAACAAGAGAATGCTAGCGAGGGTGATGGCGGGTCGTCCAGTTGCTTGCCCATCGATCAATAAGAAGCCTAAACCCTGACTGGCTCCCATTAATTCAGCCGCCACGACAAACATCCAGCCCAAACCCAAGCCACTTCGCAAACCCACAATGTAGGCAGGCAAAGTCGCAGGCAAGAACACACGACTGATAAGCTGCCAATCATTAAGTCTATAGATTTTGCCAACCTCAACCAATTTGCGATCGACATTGTGAATGCCGCTCATGAGATTTAAGTAAACGGGGAAGAAGACTCCAACGGCGATCAGAGCAATTTTAGAAGGCTCATGAATTCCCATCCAGAGGATGAATAGCGGCACCCATGCGAGGGAAGGAATGTTACGGAGTGACTGCAAAAGTGGGTCGAGTAAATCGTGAATTAGGCAAGAATAGCCTGTTAATCCTCCTAGAATAGTGGCCAAAAATGTACCAATCAAGAAGCCAACAAAAACCCGATAGAGTGTAATGCTGATGTGCTGCCATAGTTCCCCTGCTGCACCGAGTTTCCAAATTGTTATGACAATAGTTGAGGGAGCAGGTAACAAGTTAGGAGCAACCAAGCCAAACCTAGACAGACTTTCCCACAATATTAAGAGAAAGACTGGCAATAGCAAGCCCTTTGCTTTGCCCAGACGAGTGAGGAATTGCCAAATATTACCTGTTTGTGCGCTTGTGAGTGCGATTGCAAGTCTTTGTCCCATAACTTAGTGTTTGCTGTCCTGCATAGATAGCTTTGGAGCGGAATTAAAACTTAAAAATGCAAAATTAAAAATGATGTATTTATTTTTAAATTTTCAATTTTCAATTTTTAACTTTTAATTTTCTGATCTGCTTTGGTGAGTTGGTGTATATCCACAGCAGATGTTTTTTACTTATGATTTGGCAACCTTTGCCACATACTGCGGATCGATTAAATTGTTAACTACTGTAATGACATCAACGGAATTCTCGATCACGCCGCTTTTTTTCAAGACATCCCCAGCAGCACTAATAACGGCTTTTTGTTCGTCCCCAATCGATGAGCTTGATATATCGGTTCGCTCCTCTAATTGTTTAGTTGCTACCGATTCTGTCAGCTTAGATGCTTTAATCACCACTTGCTTGAGTTCACTAGGATTTGCGATCGCCCATTTCCTTGCCTTCTCATAGGCGTTTAGCACTTGACTAACTTGTTCAGGATATTGTTTGGCAAATGCCTCGCGGACATTCAAAAAGCCTTGACTAATGAGTTTGGGATCGCGGAAGAAGAGTTTCGAGCCTTTTTCTACTTCTGTCTGTGCCATAAATGGATCGAGACCAGCCCAAGCATCGACATCGCCTTTCTCAAGGGCAGCTTTACCGTCAGCGTGGGGCAAAGGCACAATTTCCACATCTTTGGTAGTCAAACCGGCTTGATCCAAGGCACGCAACAAGAAAATAAACGGATCTGTTCCGCGCGTTGCTGCAACTTTTTTGCCTTTTAGATCGGCGACTTTTTGAATGGAAGAATTCGCCGTAGTTACTAATGCTGTCCATTCGGGCTTCGAGTAAACGTAAATAGACTTGATGGGATTACCATTGGCTTTTGCAATCAGTGCGGAAGCACCAGAAGTCGAGCCAAAGTCAATGCTGCTGCCATTGAGAAACTCTAATGCCTTGTTACTACCTTGACTGAGCACCCATTCCACTTTGATATTGGCTTTGGCTAAGTCTTCTTCTAGCCAGCCTTTCTCTTTGAGTACGAGACTGACAGGATTGTAGTAGGCATAATCTAAACGTACTACCGTAGGAACTGCCGTAGGAGATGAGCCTGGGGATGCTGCTGTAGTATTAGTTCCAGGAGAGGAAGAATTACAGGCATTGACTAATAGCGATAAAAACAGCCCAGAAATAAAAAATAGCAGTAACCTACGTCTGGCAATGGCAAACCACTTGCTCATGATTCGTCTCCTCGACTCCTTGGTGAATGTCTCGCTTAATTAGGACTTCCGTGATATATACGTTAAGTCAATCGGTTTACCGTAGTATTTGATTTATCTTACAGCAATGCACACTCAAGATCAATGGTGACAATCAAGAAGTTAGAAATGAAGAAGGGGCTAGGGGGAAGATGGGGGAGATGGGGAAGATGGGGAAGATGGGGAAGATGGGGAAGATGGGGAAGATGGGGAAGATGGGAATAGAATCAGCGAGTTTGGTGGAAGTCAGAACGTCCTAACTGCCAAGAAGGTTGCTATAGCAACCTTCTTGGCAGTTAGGACTATATTGATCGCTGAAACCCTTGCCATTATTGCCTCTTCCTTCTTCCTTCTTCCTTCTTCCTTCTTCCTTCTTCCTTCTTCCTTCTTCCTTCGGCTATATAGAACCCATTTGGGATCTATGCGATCGCTGCCTGCTCCACAACTTCAATGATCTCCAGTCCTAATACACGATCCATGCTGAATGTTTTCTCCTATTGCAGCTCCTGGCTACTCCACGGCTTTGGAGGCGCTCACTGCCTGTGAGTCGGATTTTGAGCTTTTTAGCCAACAGGTCTATGAAACTCACGACCGTGAGAGCGAAGACTAGGAATTTTCTATCCCATCATGGTTTTAACGGCGAGGATTACAACAGTCGCCAAAAAAATCCGACGTAACCAGCGATTGCTAAGTTTGAGAGCCACCTGTGAGCCGATGATGCCCCCAATAAACATGGCAATACCTAAGATGATGCCCAATCGATAATCAACGATGCCAGCCGCTGTGAAAACCCCCGTTGCAACGAGCGAGGAAAAGATATTCACCAGCTTGGTTGTAGCGATCGCTTCC
The DNA here is from genome assembly GCF_036701905.1 of Microcoleus sp. MON2_D5. Classification (NCBI taxonomy): domain Bacteria; kingdom Bacillati; phylum Cyanobacteriota; class Cyanophyceae; order Oscillatoriales; family Microcoleaceae; genus Microcoleus; species Microcoleus sp. MON2_D5. The sequence continues at coordinate 6,319 of NZ_JAUBRM010000107.1, read as the reverse complement.
ACAAAAGTCATCCGAAAGAGCGCCACATAGGCAGCCGTTAGCAAGGTGACGTACCCGCCACTGAAAAAACCACCATAGATACCCAGCCCAAACGTTGCCACATAACCGAGTAATTGGGCTGCCCGTGATGGGCGATCGGCTGCCGGAAGAACGCCACCTCGATGATTCGCGCTCGAGAAAACAGCAACCGCAATCATGGCAGCCGAAACAATCTGCGGTAAGGACTTTGACGGTATTACCAGGACTAATCCTGCTCCTAGAATTGAGCCAATCAGAGTCAGCCCAATCAAGAGAGGCAAGCGTCTTAGATTAATCGTTTGTTGCTTCAGAAACGGTAACGTTGCACCAATACTCATAAACGTGAGTGCCAGCATATTAGTGGCTAAAGCCGTGCGCGGTGCAATGCCCATCTGCAACATTACAGGCACCGTAATTAAGGAGGTGCTGCCTGTAATCACGCTGATCATGCTGGTCGCTAAAAAAACTGTAATCAGGATCAGTAGTTGAAGGGAAACCATATGGGTTCTATAAGTTCCCTTACGCTAATTGGGTAGCCGAAACAAAGGTCGTAACCGCACCCCGATCGCAGTTCCCAGGAGTGCAGCCACAATCCACAGCCAGCCGTGCAAACTGGTAGACGCGATCGCCCCAAAGAACCCACTCACATTGCAACCGTAGGCAAGAAATGCACTGTAGCCCATCAGTAAGCCACCTAATATCGCCGCCGCTAGAATCTGTTTGGAAGGCCCAAAAGTTGGAACCCATCGCCCTGCTAACCCTGCAGCCAGCAGCGATCCTAGAACGATCCCACCATTCATCACCGAACTGACATCTGCAAACACGCCATTTGTGAGGGCAGCCTGAGCGTTGGCAGTCTTCCAAAATGGGCTACTGGTAGAGTCCCAACCCAAAAACGATGCAATCTCAGCCGCCCACAGCGCAAAGCCCCAGGTAATCCGCCAGGGTTGCCCAGACAGGATCAGCGTCAGCCAGTTGAGCAGTGACAGCGCGATCGCACCTGTGAGTAGCGACCAAGGGCCGTAAATTAGCTGAGTTAGCGAGGAGGGGAAAAGCGGAGGGGAAGAAGTTAGGGGAGGAGAAGAAAGAGCTTTTGCAGAAGGGAAAATGCGCCCGAGTGCAACAAACAAAGCAGCGAAAATTGTCAGTTGCAAAACCACTGCCCAAAACCAGCCAAGATTATCTGCCAAAGAAATCGCCGGCAAAGCAGGCAAATTCACCCACAACTGTCGGGTTAAGCTGGCTGCAAATGCTCCAATGCAAAATGTCACCAGCGTGATCAGCATAGTGATACTACCGGAACCAACGGTATACAAAGTGCCACAGCCACAGGCTCCCCCAAGCTGCATTCCAATCCCAAACAGGAAGGCACCGATCGCCCCTTGAACGCCTACAGGCGCAACAGCACCCCGCACCGGCTGCCCAAATACTGTTCCGGCTGCCAGAGTCGGCGCAAACAGAACAGTAGCGATCGCCAGCATGATAATTTGTGCGATCGCTCCCCGCGCGTCCCTATGCACAAGTAACTTGCGGTAAGCACTGGCAAAGCCAAAGCTAGAATGGTAAAGTGTTAGCCCCAGCAACCCACCAATCAAGAACAATAGGCTTTGCTGCCAACCATAACGATTCAGTGTAATTGTCCCAACAGTAAAAAGTGCTAAGGCGATCGCAATTATCAAGCGATGGGGACGAAAAGGAGCCCATAACGGCTCACCAGAAACTGATGAACTCATTTTTACTACTTCTTAGGTGGGCTCTTCGGTTGTTCCGGTGGCGGATCGCAACTGCCTAAAGCGGGTTGACTTAGCTGTACAAAATCAAACCCAAATATTACTGCCGCAGTAGCAAAAACAACAAGTGATGAAATCAAAACTTTCATACATTAGACCTTTAAATGTTGAACAGCTTAGCACCAAATAACTAAACTTTTTCCGGTCCAGTTTCAACTGGCAAATTAGACGTACTGTACTCAGTCCAAGAACCGTCGTAGATCCGAACTTTAGGATATCCCAAAAGATGTTTTAGCACGACATACTGTAATGTTGCTTCACGCCCAGTGCTGCATGACACAATCACATCATCTGAAGGCTTAATCTTCTTGTCCGCCAGGATTTGGCGAATCCCATCCAGTGACTTCAACTGATGAGGATTTTTGAGATCCTCCTGAGAGTTCTCGGCTTCCGTAAACGCAGGCCAGGGAATATTTTTCGCACCAGGAATGTGCCCATTGCGTACCCAGATATCTTTCTCACCTCGGAATAAATCACCTGGTCTAGGATCGATAAAAACAACACCTGGTTTACCAATTAATTCTCCAACCTGTTGAAGGTTAACGCGAATTGAGGGATTATCTTGAACCGCAAACTGTGTAAACTTGTATTTGGGATATTCCTTAACAACAGGTTGCCCAGAGGCTTTGTATCCTGTATATCCCCCATCTAAAACTGCAATATCTTTGACTCCCGATCGCTCTAGTAAATAGGCAACCATTGTCGCTCCCAAAATATCTCGTGCATCGGAATAAACGAGAACGCGACTGTTACTGCTAACACCCGATCGAGAAAAGAGCGAAGCTAATTTCTGGGTATCCCAATACTGCACGGGCAAAAATCCGTCGGGGCCACGAAATGCAGTATCTGCAATGTGTACTGCGTTTGGAACATGGCCTCCAATATACTCCAGAGGCGCATTTCGCACATCCAAAATCCGTAAATTTGGATCTTTTGCGTTGGCTGTTACCCAATTGGGAGAAACAAATTGAATTTTGACGCTGGGGGTTGCAGTTAGCGGTGAAATCGAGAAGAGTGAAACTCCCACCAAGGTTGCGATCGCCACTATTACCAAAACAGAGGGCTTAAGGGATCTTTTCCAGATTCCCCGAAAAAATCTCAAATTCATAACCATAAATCTCCTGAAGAAGGGCTTAGGGGCTAGGGGCTAGGGGCTAGGGGCTAGGGACTAGGGACTAGCGGAAGAAGCGAATAGAATTAAGGGTTTCAGTAATTTAGAATCTTCTAGCCACCTTGGCGGTTGCTATAAATCCTAAAAAACTTAAAATGTGGCTTTCAGCCAGAGGAAAGGTGGTACAAACTCGGTAAACTACGGTAAATTGATAGAGATTTGGTACTTAATTTTTAGAATTATGACATAGCTGATGTTTTCAATCAAGCGTTTTTCCTAAAAATCCAGCAAATAAGTAGCTGGACATAAATAATCTTTATTTTTGTCAACTAGATATAACAACCGCCAGGGCTACCTAGGAGGTTCTGATTTCGTGAAAGCTGATACTATTCCCTTCTTGCCTTCTTCCCCTACCCCCTAGCCCCTGCTTCCCCTAAATGTACCTGGCTAAGTAATCGTCATAGATTTCAGTATTGGTCCATAGCGTCAGTTCGACTTTTTCGCGATCGCCATCGATCTCCGCACTCGTGCCATTATTTAGACTCGCTTCGGGGATGAAATCGCCACAGTATTCATTGACGGGTACGGCTTCGTTCATCTTCTTGGGATAGCTCAAACCCAGATGGCTCATAATCTTGATAAATTGTTCGCCGCTGCGATCGGCAAATCGAGTATTGAGGCGCTTTTCTTCCCCAATTGTGGAAACGGTGCGCCCTTTGTAATCATGGGCGGGATAAACAATGAAAATAGGAGTCTGACAGTGAGGAAATTGTGGCCACGGGGGACGATCGCCAAGAGTGTTGGTAGGGATTTTTAGCGGCTGCAATCTAACTGCGCCATCGCCACCGTCTCGACTTCCTCAAATTGGTCGCGAGAAACCAAGGGTGCAGCCACCCAAACCAGGCACCAGAGAACCAATCAGCGAGCGCCATCAATAACCGCAACTTACTCCTGGGCAATCCCAGCAATGCAGCTCCCTGTGTTGCCAGCACCGACAACTACCTGATGGTAAAGCCACAGTACGTGATGAGCTACAACAGCAAAACTAAGACCGCCAATTGGGTTTCGTGGCAACTGAACCGCTCTTGGATGGGAACAGCCGATCGCCAAGACAACTTCCGCCCCGACGATGCCCTGCCGGATGCTTGGTACAAAGTCCGCCCCAACGATTACACGGGAAGCGGCTACGACCGAGGACACATTGCACCCAGTGCCGATCGCACCCGCAATGAAGCGGATAACAGCAGCACTTTCCTGATGACCAATATGATGCCCCAAGTGCCTGAAGTTAACAGAGGCGTGTGGGGTGACTTAGAAGAGTATTGCCGAGAATTGGTGCAGCAGGGCAAAGAAGTTTACATCTCCGGCGGGGCCCGTGGGGAGGAAGGGCAGCATCGGTAAAAAAGAAAAGATTGCAGTGCCGGCTAAGAATTGGAAAGTTATCGTGGTGCTCGACAGACAAGCATTGGGAATGCAGGGAATCACATCAAACACCAGGGCGATCGCCGTGATGATGCCCAACGATAGCAGCGTCAAAGGTTCTGGATGGAAAAGTTTTCGAGTTTCGGTGGATCTTGTAGAGCGGGAGACTGGGCTGAATTTCTTGTCAAACGTGTCGCCGCAGGTTCAGCAAATCATTGAGGGGAAAGTCGATAGCCAATGATGCTCCCTGCCGATACCATTGGTAACAAGTTAGAAGGGAGTAGATTTTGTCAATACTCCTTTGTGTAGAAAGATTATTGAATAATAATGATAATAAAACAAGGGGGTAAAGGTGGGAGAGTCTGCATACGGCGGACTCTCCCACCGACAGCGATTATCATTATTAATAAGTGGTGTGCTCGACTGGCGTTGCGGGCGATCGATCGTAGTTGCGGGCGATCGATCGTAGTCGCGGGCCCGCATGATAGTTGCGGGCGTTGGTATTATCAAACGATAGAATTGACAAAAAATTGAGCAATTGTGTAGGTCAGTAAATATGGCTAAGAGTCAAAAAACCAACCGTGACCATGCCAAAAAAACCACCAGACCGATGGTGGAAGACGAGGTGATTGCCTCGCAACTATCGGCATTACTTACACCAGCCATGACCTCACAAGAAAATTACTACCGTCAACTGGGTTTATTCGCTTAGAATTCTTAACCTACCGTTGATGGTAGCAGCGGTATTAACTTTACTGTGGCGAGACGTGGCGGGAGTGACAGAACTCACAAGAATGCTGGCAGCGTGAAGGTTTTTTGTGGTGCCGACCCAGGACTGTTACTCAACAAGCAATGTCGAGCGAGATTTTTAAGCTTTCCAGCTCAATTATTTGAGGGAGTATTCAAAAATTTATTACGCCCGTTTAAGAACATCTTGGCACCAGAGAAATCAACGACCCCTACCAGAAAGCATTCAATTTGCCTTGCGGAAGTTTTCACGAGTTTGGATAGTAGATAGCTCCACCCTCGAAGCATTATTTTGCAAGCTCAAAAGCCTGGAAGATTTGCCAAAAGGGCAGTTGGTCGGGAAAATGGCAACAGTTATAGATTTAATGACCCGGCTGCCTGTCGAAATTTGGTTTCGGGAAAATCCCAAAGCTTTTGATGTGAAGTTAGAAGAGAATATTCTGCAATTGGTTGAAGGCAAAACTTTACTCTTGCTGGATAGGAGCTTCTATCATTTTAGCTTTTGGCTGAAATTAATTGAACGAGATATTCACGCTTATTACTCGGTTAAAAAAAGGAGCATCAATTAAATACGAACAAGTATTCACCCAGAGTTACGACCTCCGAGATAGCCTAATTCGTCTGGGGTCAGGAACCACAAAAACTCCATATATCACCTTACGTCTGATTGAGGTTCGTTCGGGTAACACCTGGCATTCTTATTTAATAAGTGTACTTGACCCTAAGATATTACCTCCCTACGTTGTGGCAGATTTATATCGCAGGCGGTGGCGCATTGAAGAAGCCTTTAATACCGTTAAAAGACTCTTGGGCTTAAGTTATTTGTGGACGGGTTCTCTCAACCGTATTCAGTTACAAATTTGGGGGACTTGGCTGTTTTATGCTGTCTTGGTCGATTTAGGTGATACTGTTGCTGACCAACTCTCTTTATCAATAGATGCCATCTCATTAGAAATGATTTACCGCAGTCTTTACCATTTTTACGTAGCCCATCAAAAACGTAAGGCAACTGACCCGCTGTCATATTTCACGGCATCTGAAAATCAAGATTTAGGTATTGTTAAACGACAACGAAAACCCAATGTTAAGTTAATTGTCGCCCCTTTCCCCGAGCGACAGCGTAACACTGACCAATTTTTCTTTAAAGCTTCTACTGACTGGAGATTAGACTAAGACAGAATAAAGGGGTGCATTACTGTAAATGGAATGCACTCAAGAATCAACAATCGAA